>DASRJN010000155.1:0-10941 GCA_035649455.1 Acidimicrobiales bacterium | reverse complement strand
TGAGGTGCTGGCCATGGGCCACGACGCCTGGCAGATGATCGGGCGCACGCCCAGCGACATCGTGGCCGAGCGACCGCTGCGCCAGGGCGCCATCACCGACTTCGACGTCACCCAGCGGATGATCCGGCTGCTGCTGCACCGGGTGCGGGTGGGCCGCTTCAACCGCCCCCGGGTGGTGGTGTGCGTGCCGTCGGCCATCACCACCGTCGAGCGCCGGGCCGTGGCCGAGGCGGCGCGGCGGGCGGGCGCCAACGACGCCTTCCTGATCGACCAGCCCATGGCCGCAGCCATCGGGGCGGGACTGCCGATCCACGAGCCGGTCGGCAACCTGGTCATCGACGTGGGCGGCGGCACCACCGAGACCGCGCTCATCTCGCTGGGCGGAGTGGTGGGCCTGTCCGCGGTGCGGGTGGGCAGCTTCGACATCGACGCGGCCATCCAGTCCTACGTGCGGCGCGAGTACGGCATCGCGGTGGGGGAGCGCACGGCCGAGGAGATCAAGGTGGCCATCGGGTCCGCCTGGCCGGTGCGGGACGAGCTCAAGGCCGAGGTGCGGGGCCGGGACCTGGCCTCGGGGCTGCCCAAGACGGTCATCCTGACGCCGGCCGAGATCCGGGCCGCCATCGACGACGTCATCGTGGAGATCGTCGAGTCGGTCATCGCCTGCCTGGGCAGCGCGCCGCCCGAGCTCGCGCACGACCTCATCGGCCAGGGGATGGTCCTGGTGGGCGGCGGCGGCATGCTGGCCGGCCTGGACCAGCGCATCGCGCACGAGACCGAGATCGACGTGCACCTGGTCGACAACGCCCTGGAGTCGGTGGTGCTCGGCGCGGGCCGCTGCATCGAGGACCCGGCCGCCCTGCGGGTCGCCTTCCAGGCCGGGCGCTGATCCCCACTAGCGTTCCCGCGGTGCTGGCCCCCGACGTGATCACCGCAGCCCGCCGCGCCCTGGTCGACGAGCGCCGGCCGCTCTCGCAGGACGAGCTGGCGGCCCTGGCGGCGCTGCCCGACGCCGACGTGCCCGCCCTGGCCGAGGCCGCCCACGCCGTCCGCGTGGCGTGGTGCGGCGACGTGGTCGAGATCGAGGGCATCCTGTCGGCCAAGACCGGCGGCTGCCCCGAGGACTGCCACTTCTGTTCGCAGTCGTCCCGCTTCGACTCGCCGGTCAAGGCGGTCCCGCTGCTGTCGCATGCCGAGGTAGTGGCCGCGGCCCGGGAGACCGCCGAGCTGGGGGCCAGCGAGTTCTGCCTGGTGTACGCCGTGCGGGGCCCGGACGAGCGGCTGATGGCCCATCTCGAGGAGATCGTGCCGCTGGTGGCCCGCGAGACCGGCCTCAACGTGGCGGTCAGCGCCGGGATCCTGACCTCGGACCAGGCCGCACGGCTCGCGGCCGTGGGCACCCACCGCTACAACCACAACCTGGAGACGTCTCGGTCGTACTTCCCCTCGATCGTCACCACCCACACGTGGGAGGAGCGCTTCGCCACCTGCACCCTGGTGCGCGAGCACGGGATGGAGCTGTGCTGCGGGGTGCTGCTCGGCATGGGCGAGACGGTCGCGCACCGGCTGGAGCTGCTGGGCCAGCTGCGGGAGGTGGGCCCGGCCGAGGTGCCGGTCAACTTCCTCGACCCTCGGCCGGGCACGCCGCTGGCCGGCCGGCCGCTGATGGCGGCACTCGAGGCCATCCGCTGGATCGCCCTGTTCCGCCTGGCCCTGCCGGACGTGATCCTGCGCTACGCCGGCGGGCGGGAGGTCACGCTGGGCGACCTCCAGGAGCTGGGCATGACCGCGGGCATCAACGCCCTGATCACCGGCAACTACCTCACCACCCTGGGCCGCTCCCCGCAGGAGGACGTGGTCATGCTGCGGGGCCTCAAGATGCCGATCGGGACGCTGTCCAAGGTGATCTGACGTGCCGCACTGCACCGGCTGCGGGCGCCCCGGGTCGGAGTGCGATGGCACCTGCGCCCGGCCGTCGGATCCCTGGCACTACTGCCCCGAGTGCGGCGGCTGGCTGGCGACCCAGGTGACGCCTACCGGTTGGACCGCGACCTGCCGGGCGTGCGGCACCACCGACCGGGGCAGCTCCTTGGGCGCGTAGGTATCGCCCTGCCGGGCGATGACCATTCATCAGGCGTCGCCCTGCCGGGCGATATCTTCAGCGGCCTGGCGGACCTGCCAGTCCCGGTCGCCGGACGCGCGCTCGATGGCTGCTTCCACCACCGGGCCCTCGAACGGCGCCAGCGCCAGGACGGCCCGGCGGCGCACCGCGGGCTTGTCTTGCGTGGCCGCCAGGACGGCGTCGAGCCCCGCGGCGTCACCGATTGCGCCCAGAGCGGCGACGGCCGCCTCGCGGCAGAGCGGGTCCGCGTGGCCGGTCACCACCTCGGCCAGGACCGTGACCACGCCCGGCTCGGGAGGCTGGCGCTCGCCCGACGCCCACGCCGCCGCCTCCACCACGGCGGAGTCCGGGTCAGCGAGCACGGGTGCCAGGGGTGGCGGACAGTCGCCGGGGACGGTGGCGGCCAGCTCCGCGGCGCGGGCCCGCACCGCCGCGGCGCCGTCGGCCAGGCCCGTGGCCAGGTCATCCGGTGTCAGCCCCCCGGCGCGGGCCAGGGCGCCGAGGGCGGTGGCCCGCACCGCGGGGGCGGGATCGTGCAGGTAGGCGCGGGCGGCGGAGGAGTCCCCTCGGTGGCCGGCCAACGCCGCAGCGCGACGTCGGGCGATGTCGTCGGCTAGCTTGCGCGTCACCGGCCCGCCAGCGGGGGAGAGATGGGTTGTCGGTTGACCATTCCGCGTTGAGCGCCCGCCAGGAGCAGGCCGCCAGCACGCAGCGCCAGCTCCTCGCCGCGGCCGTGGCGGTGTTCGAGGAGAAGGGCTACCAGGGCACCACCGTCGGGGCCATCACGGATCGGGCGAACACGGCACACGGCACGTTCTACCTCTACTTCCGCAACAAGGAGGACGCCTTCTGCCAGGTGATCGAGGGCGTGGTCCTCGGCGAGTTCGCCGTCGAGGCGCTCGGGTCGCCGGCCAAGGACCCCCGAGCGGCGATCGAGGCGAGCCTCCGCAACTTCGTGGCGGTCTACCACCGGCACGAGGGCCTGTGGCGCGCGCTGATGGAGGGCATGCTCGCGTCGCCCCGCGTCCAGCAGCTGTGGCTCGAGCTGCGGCGCGACCTGGTGCTCCAGCTGTCGGCCGCGTTCGAGGCCCAGCAGGCCACGGGCGCCCTGCGGCCGTTCGCCCCCACGCTGGCGGCCCACGCGCTGGCGGCGATGACCGAGTGGTCGGCGTTCACGTACTTCCTGCTGGACGAGCCCGCCGGCGCGGGCGGCCGGGGCGAGCCCGAGGAGCTGGTCGCCACCCTGAGCGACCTGTGGTACCGCTCGGTGTACGGCCGCGTGCCCGAGGACGACGCCGGCGGGGATCAGAGCCCAGAGAGCGCCTGAACGCCCGCCACGGCCAGGGCCACCACGATGAGGGCGGTGGCAGTCCCCAGCACGACAACCAGCGCGAACAGCCCGACCCCGGCCTTGAGCCGGGTGCGCAAGGGCACCCGGAGGGGCACGATGACCCCGTCCCGCCGGGCCCCCCGCCCCACCCTGACCTGCGTCGGCACCTCGACCTCGACGTCGTCGTCGCCGTCGAAGTCGAAGGTCGCCTCTTCCGGAGGCTCGAGCTCCTCGAAGTAGCCGAGCCCATGGTGCCCGTTGCTGCCCGGGGCCGGCTGCGGGGGCAGCGGCCCGCGCCCGGGCCCTCCCGGGCCTGGCCGTTGCACTCGCCGCCGAGCGCCGTCCGGCGCGCGGGGAACGGTCCGCAACGCGACCCGCCCCGCTCCGTCCCCCGTCGCAGCTGCGGCCGCCAGCGCGGCCGCGTCGGCCGGCAATTCCGTGGTGGTCGCGGTGGCCGACACCGGCGCCGGCGCCGGGGCCGGGGCCGGTGTCGGGGGCGGGGGCGGGGGCGCCGCGAGCGTCACCTCCTGGTGGGGCCGCTCGGCCTCGATCAGGCCGCGGGGACGGGGCTGCAGGCGGCGCGTCGCGGCCGCCGTGGCCGTCCGGCCCCCGCGCGACCCGATGGCCGCCACCGCCCGCCCGGCGCCTCGACCAGCGGCGCGCACGCCCGACCACAGCACGGCCAGCGCCGCCAGCACGAAGGCTCCGGCCCGCCGCACGCCCAGCCCCATGACCCCGACCGCCGCCACGAGCACGACCCCGGTTCGCCGGGCCGCTCGCCCGGTGGCGGCCCAGGCCTGCGCCATCCGGCGCTGGGTAGCGGCCCACGCCCGCCCGCCGTCCCGCCGCCCGGCCGCCCAGGCGATGCCGCTGTAACGCCGAGTCGCGGCCCACCCCTGGGCGCTGTAGCGCCGGGTGGCCGCCCACCCCTGCGAGCTGTAACGCCGGGTCGCGGCCCACCCCTGCGAGCTGTAACGCCGGGTCGCGGCCCACCCGTGCGCGCTGTAGCGCCGGGTCGCGGCCCAGGCGATGGCGCTGTACTCCTTCGTGGCTCGCCACGCGCCGGCGCCGTGACGCTGGGCCGTAGGCCCGGCCTGCCGGGCGAACCGCCGGGTGCCGGCCCACGCCCACGCGCTGCGCCGCCTGGTGCCGGCCCCCAGCTTGGCCACGTCGAGCCGGAACTGGCCCCAGGCGCGAACAGACGTCCGCTGGAACCGGGCCCACCCGCGCGCCGCGCTACCGCGCATGGCGACCGTGCGGTCCGCAACGGTGTGGCGGGTGGCTTTCCACAGGTGGACTGTGCCCCGCCGGGCGGCCTTCCAACCCATCGCCACACCGCGCTGCGTGGCCCGCCCGGCCCATGCCAACCCGCTTCGTAGTGCCACCCACGCCCGGCGCACGACCGGGAAGACCGCCGCCCAGGTGTCGGCCGCGGCGCCCCGCAGCACGGCCACCGCCCGATCCCAAGACGAACCCGGGGTCGTAATGGGGAGTTCGGGCTTTCCCGTGGCAGGCTTGTCGCGCGCTGTGATGCGGACGCCGACGCCGACGACCGCTGCGAACAGAGCAAGCGCCAAAGCACCGATCACCAACGAGAACACGCCGACCCGGATGGTAACCCCCACCGACCCTCATGCCGATGGTGCAGACACGATCTCTCCGGGCCTGAAGACCAACGGTCAGAGCGGATCGTCGACGCCACCCGCGGCCGGTCCCACGCCGCCACAGACGCCGGACAGCGCCCCGCCGGAGGGCTCGGGCGGTCCCCGCCGCCGCCGGCGCGCGCTGCGCATCGTCCTGGGCAGCCTGGCCTTCCTGGTGACGGCCATGCTCATCGGCGCGGCGGTCGTCCCGCTGCCGTACTACCTGTTCAAGCCGGGCTCCGTGCGGGACACCGAGCCGCTCATCGCGGTCGAGGGCACCGAGACGTTCCCCTCCGACGGGTCGATCTCCTACACCACCGTGTCGTTGCGCCAGGCCACGCTGCTGCGCCTGGCCCAGGGCTGGCTCGACGACGACATCGACATCTACACCCGCAAAGAGGTGCTGGGCGGGCGCAACGTCGACGAGAACCGCGAAGTCAACCTGCGGATGATGGACAACTCGAAGCAGGTCGCCACCCAGGTGGCGCTCGAACGGCTGGGCTACGACGTCAAGGTGACGATGGGCGAGGTGGTGGACGAGGTCGCCCCGAACATGCCGGCCGACGGGGTGCTGCACCCGAACGACACGATCGTGGCCATCGACGGGCAGCGCTTCGACGACAGCCAGGACCGGAGCCGCCTGCTCGCCGACTACGCCCCGGGCGACACCGTCACGCTCACGGTCCAGCCGCTCACGGGCGACGAGAAGGACGTCAGCATCAAGCTGGCGGCCTCTCCCGACGACCCCAACCGGGGGATCATCGGCGTCACGTTGTTCCCGGTGGTGCTGTCCTACGACTTCCCGATCGATGTCCAGATCGACACGGGCGACGTGGGCGGGCCTTCGGCGGGCCTGGCCTTCACCCTGGCCCTCCTCGACGACCTCACCCCCGGGGACCTCACCGGGGGCCACGACATCGCCGCCACCGGCACGATCGCCAGCGACGGGACCGTGGGACCGGTCGGGGGCACGGGCCAGAAGGCGGCCGCCGTGCGAGCGAAGGATGCCGAGCTGTTCCTGGTCCCGCGGGCCGACTACGCGGACGCGGTCGCCCACGCGGGCCACAACCTCAAGGTCGTGGCCGTCGACGACCTCAACGACGCCCTGAACGCCCTCACTGACCTGGGAGGCAACACCGACGAGCTACCCCCAGTGAGTGCCGCGGCGGGCAGTCCCTCCGGTTGAGCGCCGCTCTGACCACTCAGAGAGGTCGAAATCATCAAGAAATTGACCCTCGGCGCGAGCGTCCTCGTGGGGTCATACGATCGGGACTCATGTCGCCCGAGCCCCCCCTCGATGCGACGGGCATCGCCCGCCGGCACTTCTCCACCGTGCGGAAGGGATACGACCCGGATGAAGTTCGGGCCTTCCTCCACGAGCTGGCCGACATGGTCGGACGTCTGCAACGAGGGGAGGCGCACGAGCGCGAGCGGGCGGAACGGGCCGAGACGCGGGCCGACCTGGCCGAGAAGCTCGACCAGCACCGCTTGATCGAGCTGCTGGGGGAGGAGACCGCCCGGGTGCTCGACGCGGCCCGGGAAGCGGGGGGCGACATCCGCACCAAGGCGGAGGAGAACGCCGCCCGCATGGTGCGAGAGGCCCAGACCGAGGCCCGCGGCATCATCGACGCCGCCGACCAGGACGCCGCGACCCGCCGGCTGGAGATCCTGGCCGAGGCGGACCAGCTGCGGCGGGAGGCCGAGGCCGAGGTCGACCTGCGCCGCGCCGAAGGCCGCGACCTGGTCGACGTCATGCGGCGCGACGCGGAGGCCGAGCGGGAGACGATGCTGGCCGACGGCGAGCGGGCTCGGGCCGAGGCCGAGGCGACCGCCGAGCAGATCCGGGCGGCCGCTCGCGAGCAGGGGCGGCGGCTGGTGGGCGAGGCCCAGACCGTCCGGGAGCGCATGTTGGGCGACCTGGCCCGGCGGCGGCGTACGGCCCGCGAGCAGCTCGAGCGGCTCAACGCCGCCCGGGAACGGCTGCTGGCTGCGTACGAGGTGGTCAAGCGCACCGTGGACGAGGCGACCAGCGAGCTCACCGTGGCGCTCCCCGAGGCGAAGCTGGCCAGCGAGGTGGCCATGCGCCGGGTCAGCGAGGAGCCCGAGGAGACCGTCGAGGTCCTGGAGGCCGAGCTGTCGGTGGCCCGCATGACGGGCCTGGTGGACGACGTGGCCACCGCCGAGGTGTCCGACGACGAGCTGGACGAGATGCTGCGGGAGCTGGGCGAGGAGGACGCTGACGACGCCATCCCGCCGGCGGACCTGTCGGCCCCCGTCCTCGCCGAACCGGGCGAGCCGGCCGAGCCGATCGACGCGGCTGACGCGGTTGAGGCGGTTGACGCCATCCCGCCGGCGCCGGCCCTGGACGAGCCCGTTGAGTCGATCGAGGCCACCGAGCCGGCCGAGCCGGAGTCATCGTCGCCCGACGGGCATCCGGAGGCCGAGCCCGATCGCAGGCCGGCCGAGGCGCGGGACGAGGCCATCCCGGCCGCCTTCCACGCCGCGGTGGAGCCCTCCGACCCGGAGCCGGGGGGCGAGGAGAGCGAGGGGGGCCAGGACGGCCCGCTCGTCGACGAGCTGTTCGCCCGCATCCGCGCCGGACGCCCCGCACCGGGCAGGGGTGCAGCCTCCGCGCCCCAGGCCGCGCCACTCCAGAGCATTGTGGTCGCCGACCCCGAGGACGAGGTCGACGCGTCGGCCGCAGACGAAGAGCCGGAAGAGCCCGAGGTGCCCGAGGACCCCGAGGTGGTCGTGCTGCGCGAGCGGGAAGCCGTGCTGGCCACGGTCGAGCGCGAGCTGGGCCGCCGGCTCAAGCGGGTCCTGGCCGACGAGCAGAACGAGGTCCTCGACCTGCTGCGGCGGGGCCGGTCGGTGACGTTCGCGGACGTGGTCCCGGCCGGTGACGAGCACGCGGACCGCTTCGCCATCGCCGCCGGCCCCGAGCTCGACGCCGCCGCGGCCCACGGTGCCGCCCGCGTGGGGGCCGACGTGGCCGTGTCGTGCGACGACCTGGCCGGCAGCCTGGGCCGAACTCTCGTGGACCCGCTGCGCCAGCGCATCGAGCGCAGCTTCGAGGACTGCGACGGCGACCTGGAGGAGGTGGGCGAGCGCCTGCGCGCCCTCTACCGGGAGTGGAAGGGCGAGCACATCGGCGCCGCGGTCCGCCACTACACCGCGGCCGCCTACGCCTGGGGCATGTACGAGGGCACTCCCGAGGGGGCCAAGCTGCGCTGGCTGGTCGATCGCACCGGCGAGCCGTGCCCGGATGCCGACGACAACGCCCTGGCCGGCCCGGTGGCCAAAGGGTCACCCTTCCCGACGGGCGACCGCTGCTCGCCGGCGCACCCCGGGTGCCGCTGCCTGGTCGTGCCGGCCGACCTCGTCGACCAGTCCTGAGCTCACCGTTCCCCACAGGCCCACCGCCGCTCCGCCATCCGGCCTGCCGGTTGGCTTGGCGGACGCATCCGGGAGCGGGTGTGCGATGTGCCGCCCGACCTGGTGGACCAGCCGTGGGCGTCGATCCGGCCGGGCACCGGCGGTCGGCGGTGCCCGCCGCCGAGTGGTTGCTGAGAGCCTCCTGGGAGCCGGCGGACGCGAATCCCGGCTCGGGGTGGGCGGTCGATAGGCTCCCCGGCCATGCGAGCCCCTGACGACCTGCCGCGCCGCCCCCGGCGCCCGGGGCACCCCAACCGGGGCAGGACGATCCTCATCGTGGCGGTGGTGGCGGCGTTCGTGCTGCTCACCTCGCTGCGGGGGATCGCGCGCTTCTACACCGACTTCCTCTGGTACGACTCGGTCAACCAGAGCGGGGTGTGGCGGGGCGTGCTCGGGGCCAAGGTGATCCTCGCCGTCATCTTCGTCGCCGTCTTCTTCGTGCTCTGCTGGGCCAACCTGTTCATCGCGGACCGCGTCGCCCCGCCGTATCGGCTGGCGGGCCCCGAGGACGAGCTGCTCGAGCGCTACCACGACCTCGTGGCCGAGCGGACCGGTTGGGTGCGGGGCATCGTGGCCGGGGTGCTGGCCCTCATCGCCGGCTCCGGCGTGTCGTCCGAGTGGAACTCGTGGCTCCTGTTCACCAACGGGGGCGACTTCGGCGTCAAGGACCCGCAGTTCAACCGCGACGTCGGGTTCTACGTGTTCAAGCTGCCGTTCCTGTCCTTCGTGGTCGACTGGCTGTTCGCCTCGCTGCTGATCATCCTCATCGTGGTCACGGTGGCCCACTACCTGAACGGCGGCATCCGGGTGCAGCCGCCGTCGCCCCGGGTGGCGCCTCAGGTCAAGGCCCACCTGTCCGTGCTGCTGGCGGCGCTGGCGCTGATCAAGGCGGCCGACTACTGGCTGCAGCGCTTCGAGCTGACCGTGTCGAGCCGGGGCGTGGTCGACGGCGCCACCTACACCGACGTCAAGGCCCAGCTACCGGCGCTGAACCTGCTGGTCTTGATCTCGCTGGCCGCCGCCGTGCTCTTCGTGGCCAACATCTTCCGCCGCGGCTGGACGTTGCCGGTGGTGGCCGTGGGCCTGTGGGTGTTCGTGGCCGTCGCCGTGGGCGGGATCTACCCGCAGTACGTGCAGCGCTTCCGGGTGCAGCCCAACGAGTCGGCCAAGGAGCGCCCCTACATCGAGCGCAACATCGAGGCCACGCGGGTCGCGCTCAACCTGGAGGGCGTGCAGACCGAACGCTACGAGCCCACCACCAACGCGGCCGACGTGTCGCTCCAGGGCGCCACGCCCACCATCCGCAACATTCGCCTGTGGGACCCGGCCCAGCGGGTGTCGGGCAACACGTTCGAGCAGCTGCAGCGGATCCGCAACTACTACGGCATCGACGACATCGACGTCGACCGCTACGCGATCGACGGGCAGCCCACTCAGGTCAACATCGGCGCCCGGTCGCTCAACGAGAGCGGGATCCCGGGCGACTCGTGGGAATCCGACCATCTCGCCTACACGCACGGCTTCGGCGTGGCGCTGGCCCCGTCCAACGCCTCGCAGGGCGAGGAGCCCGAGTTCCTCATCGCCAACGTGCCCCCGGAGGTCGACCCGCGGCTGCAAACCGAGGGGATCTCGCTGGACCAGCCCGGCATCTACTTCGGGGAGGACCTCGACGGCTATGTGATCGTGGGCACCAAGCGCCAGGAGATCGACTTCCAGGACGCGGAAGACACGCAGTTCACCGCCTACGACGGCGCGGACGGGGTCGAGGTCAACTCGCTCATGCGGAGGGCCGCGTTCGCGCTGCGCTTCGGCGATCTCAACCCGCTGATCTCGGACTTCATGACCGACCGGTCGAGGATCATCTTCGAGCGCGACGTGGTCGACCGGGTGCGGGCCCTCGCCCCGTTCCTGCATGCGGACGCCGATCCGTACCCGGTGGCGGTCGAGGGTCGGATCGTGTGGATGCTCGACCTGTACACCACGACGTCCCACTACCCCTACGCCGAGCGAGCCGAGACGGACCAGCTCTCCGAGGGGAGCGGCCTGAACCACGACTTCAACTACGTGCGGAACTCGGTCAAGGCGGCGGTCGACGCCTACGACGGCACGGTGACGCTGTACGTGATGGACACCCACGATCCGATCGTGGCGGCGTACCAGAAGGCGTTCCCGGACCTGTTCACGGAGGGCGACGAGATGTCGGCGTCCTTGAAGGCGCACATCCGCTACCCGGAGGACCTGTTCCGCATCCAGACCACGGCCTACGGGCGCTACCACCTCACCGACCCGGACAACTTCTACACGCAGGAAGACGCCTGGCGGGTGGCCCAGGACCCGGGCACCGCGGGGGCCGAGGCGAGCACGCAGGTGACGGACCAGCAGGGCCAGCCCACGGGCGAGCAACGGACGGC
>DASRJN010000154.1:0-18813 GCA_035649455.1 Acidimicrobiales bacterium | reverse complement strand
TCGCAGACGATGTCACCGCCGGGCGGCGGAGACGCGATCGGGCCAGAAGGTCATAGGGCCTTCGCCCAAGCGCTGCACGCGGTAGCGGCGGCCTACCTGGCCGAGTGCGAGCGGGAGGCCGACCGATGACCGCGCTCACCGTGCACCCCAACGGCTCGTCGACGACCGCGAGCACGCAAGCTGAGGTGACGCTCGGCCGGATCGAGCGGATAGCCGGCGGGGTGGTCGTCGCCCTGGTCGTGCTCCTGGGCGTGATCGGCGCGGTCAATAGCTTCCGCGCTGTCGCCGAGGCCGTCGAGCCGTCATTCGACGGGTTGGCCTGGACCGTTCCGCTCGGCGTCGATGTCGGCATCGCCGTGTTCACTGCCCTCGACCTTCTCCTGGCGCGCCTGGGCATGCGGATGTCGTGGCTGCGCCTCGTCCCCTGGGCCCTGGTGGCGACCACCATTTACCTGAACGTCGCCGGCGAGCACAATCCAGTGGCCGCGGTCGCCCACGGCGTGCTGCCCGGGCTGTGGGTCGTCGCCGTCGAGGCCGGCTCCCACGTGATCCGTCGTCACGTCGGGCTGACGGGTCCGGGCGGCGTCGAGCGGATGGACCGGGTCCGCTGGTCGCGCTGCTTGCTCGCGCCCGTGTCGACGTTGCAGCTGTGGCGGCGGATGGTGCTGTGGGAGACCCGCAGCTACTCCGATGCCCTTCGGCGTGAGCGTCACCGCGTCCTTGCGTGCACCGACCTGCAGGACCGGTGGGGCCGGTGGGCGTGGCGCTGGCGGGCACCTCGCCGTGCCCGAGTGCTCTACCGGCTCGGCGAGCTGGTGCCCGCGGCCGCGCTGCCGACCGCCCCGGCGACCGATCCGGCGCCGACGAGCCGCCGCCCGTCGACCAGGACGACACGGAAGCGCTCGCGTCCGGCCTCTGATCTGGGCGAGCTGGCCGACGCCGGACGCGTCGTGGCGGACGAGCTGGCGGCCGAGGGTGCGCGGCTGACCAGGGGTGCGCTGGCGGAGCGGTTGCGGGCTCGGGGTGTACCGGTGTCCAACGCCCGGCTGAGCGCGTTGCTGGCGGAGCTGCGGACGGCGACAGCTCGTCCGAGAACTGCGGAGGAGGAGTGATGGCTGAGAAGCGCTCGTTGGGATGGGGTCGGGTGCGCTTCGCCCGGTTGCGGCGGTCGGCCCGAGGCCGGGTCTCGTGGTTGGCGGATGACCTGGCCAATGACGAGTTGCCTCCGTCGGACCGCCTGGAGGACGAGCGGCCGGACCAGCCGCTGACGCGGCGGGGACGGCCCGCGCTGGCCGTGGTCCTGGACTCCGGCGAGGACCGTCCCGAACCACAGGACGGCACCGCAACGGACGGTCCGTGGGATGGGGAGGATGGTCCCGCGGTTGCGGCGGTCACGGTCCCGCCGGGACGGGGATCGGTGGTCCCGGCCCGTCCGTTCCGGGACGAGGACGGTCCGCCGCCGGGGGAGGGGGACTGGTTGGCGCGGGGTGGGCGTCCGGTGTTGCCGGGGTGGTTGGCGCACCCGGTGTCAGCGGGCCGCCGGGGCCTGTCGTGGCGGGCGCATGTGGTGGCGTTCCATGGGCTGCGCACGCCGGAGTACGCGGCCAGGGCGGTCAAGTGGGCGCCCCGGGGCGTCCACCGCACGGCGGTGGGGCTGGCGCGGTGGTCGGTCGACGCGGAGGGCCGGGAGCTGCGCTGGTCGGCTGTGGCCCGCGACGACGCCCGGGAGTACCTGCACCTGTCCCGTCAACGCAACCAGCGGGTCCACAACCGGGTCCCCGCAGTCCTGCTCCTCGCCGGCCTGTTCGCCGTGGCCGTGGGGTTGGGCGTGTGGCTGTCGCCATGGTCGCCGGCGACCCGCTGGGCGGTCGTGGTGGCCGTGGTCGCCGGGTTCGGGGCGGCGGGAGCGCCGGTTGATCGGCCCTGGATCGAACACGCCACCGTCCCGGCCAAGGCCCGCCGGATCACCCCGGATCTGCTGCTGCAGGCGTTCGCGGCCGCCAAGTTGTGCTCACTGGACCCGGACCGCGCGCCCGGACCGATCCGGTTCGCGTCCCCCGTCGCCCACGACGGCCCCGGGGTGCGGGCGATGATCGACCTCCCCGCCGGCGTGACCGCGATCGACGCGGTCGGGCGCCGGGAGAAGATCGCCGCCGGCCTAGACATCGACGAGTTCCGAGTGTTCCTCGAACGGGTCCGGGGGACCGCCGGCTCGGCCCGCCGGGTGGTCGTGTGGGTAGCGGACCGGGACCCCTACGAGACCGCGTCCCCCCAGTCCCCGCTGGCGGCAGCGAAGGTGTGGGACTTCTGGAGGCCGTTCCCCTTCGGGGCGGACGCCCGGGGACGGACCGTGTCGGTCCCGCTGGTGTGGTCCTCGCTGCTGATCGGGTCGATCCCGCGCATGGGCAAGACCAACGCCGCCCGCCTCCCCGCCGCGGCCGCCGCCCTGGACCCGCACACCCGGATGCTGATCTTCGACGGCAAGGGCGGCAAGGACTGGAAGCCCTTCGAGCAGGTGGCGCACTTCTACGCGGCCGGGGTCCGCCAACCTGTGGTCGAGGCCCTGGTCCAGGTGCTCGTCGACGCGGTGGAGGACATGAATACCCGCTACGAGCGCATGGCCTCTTTGCCGGACGACATCTGCCCGGAGGGCAAGGTCACGCCCCACATCACCCGCCGCAGCACCTATGGGATGCCGTTGACGGTGATTTTCATCGACGAGGTCCACCGCTACCTCGAGCACCCCGAGCACGGCAAGACCATCTGTGGTCTGCTCACCGACGTCGCCAAGGCCGGGCCCGCCGCGGGCTACATGCTCGTGCTCGCCACCCAGCGGCCCGACACCAAGACCGTGCCCGAGGGCCTGCGCGGCCAGATCGGCACCCGCTTCGCGCTGCGGACCATGAACTGGCAGGCGTCCGAGACCATTCTCGGCGCCGGCACCTACACGGCCGGGCTCGACTCCTCGAAGTTCCTCCGCACCCACCTCGGCGTCGGGATCCTGTTGGGCAACGACGACAACCAGGCCACCGACGGCGAAGCCGTCACCGTCCGCACCCACCTCCTCGACCTCACCTCCCTGCGCCGCCTATGCGACCGGGCACGTCGCCTGCGCATCGAAGCGGGCACCCTCACAGGGACCGCCGCCGGCGACCAGGTGATCGCCGAGGCACCGCAGCGGCGCCTGTTGGATGACGTCCTGGACGTGTTCGAACCGGGCGAGGACCGGGTGTGGTCCGAGACCATCTGCGCACGCCTCGCGGGGCAGTGGCCCGACGTCTACGACGGCTGGGACCCCACCGCACTGGCCAACGCCTTACGTGCCTTCGCTGTCGAGACCGGCCAAGTCTGGGGCCGCACCCAAGCCGGCGAGGGCGCCAACCGGCGCGGTGTCGCCCGCCAAGCCGTCCTCGACGCCATCGCCGCCCGGCCACCGCGGGCACCAACGGCACCGCGATCGACGTCGACAGCACCGTCACCCCGCCGCCGGCTCTAGCACCCGGTCCCGCTAGGTCTAGCGCCCCCGATAGCCCAACCGACCAGGGACCTAGCGCCTAGCGAACGCACACCGAGCCACGTGGATCGCCGGGATCGGGGACCCGCCCAGTGCCGCTAGCCGCTAGCGGACTCCCCACGAAGTGGTGGGGCCGGAGTTGCAGCTCCGACCCCACCGGTGAACCAGAAGCCCAACTCCACGAAGGGAACCAGTCCAGTGACCACGCTAACCCCCGACCAGCTCGCGGCCCTGCTGAGAGCCTCGGCCGCCGGCTACTACACCGACGAGGCCGCCGCCCTGCTCGTCTACGGGCACCGCAGCTGGCTCACCCGCCGGGACTTCACCGCCGCGTGCCTGAACTACGACCACGACGGCACCGCCCCGATCGCCTGGATCGACTGGGAAGCCGTCCCCGCCTACGTCGAGCGGGCCGCCTGCTCGTCGAGTGAGGGACGGGTCCTGCGCTTGGCCGCCGAGCTGGCAGGCGTCGACACCGGCGTCCCGCTCGGCGACCTCCTGACGAGCCTCGATGACGACAACAGCCGGCTCGTGCTGGCCGCTATTGCCCACGCCCTGCATACCGGGGATGGCCGGCGATGACCGCCCTCACACCCACGTCGGGCGTCGTCGCCCGCTGGACCACCCGGCGGCCGCCCCGAACCGGCGACCGCTGCGAGGAGTGCGGCACCCCAGTCGCCGACACCGCATGCGACGAGTGCGGCCAGCTCGCCGGACACGCGGTCGGCATGCTCGCCACCGTCGTCGAGACCCCCGCCGGCCCGCAGCTCGTCATCGCCCAGCGCACAGGCCATGGCGACTGGACACCCGTCCAGACCATGCCCGCCACCGTCGAAGCTGTCCGCGCAGTTGGCCGGCCGGGCGCCACCGGGCCGTTCACCAGCCAGCTTCGGTCCGGGGGGCGGCTGTGGTGAGCCCGACTGACGTCCGCCCCGTAGCGGCCGACGCCAGGCGGTTGTCCCGTGACCGGCCTTGGCCGCTCCAGCCGCTCCTGGACGCCTGCGGGATCAGCCGCACTGCGCTCGCCCGCCGGGTCGGTGTCTCGGGGAGCACGATCGTCGCCGCGGGCGAGCGGGGCCTCACTGACGCGCAAGCAGACGAGTGGGCGATCGCCCTTGGGACTCACCCGCTCATGGTCTGGGGTTGGGCCTGGATCGATGCGGCCGACCAGTCCTCGGGCCGACCCGCGCACGTCCGCCTCGCCGCGCTCGTCCGCGAGGCGATCGAGAGCGGCGAACTCCGGCCCGGACAGTCGCTACCGCTGCACGCCCTCACCGAACGCTGGAACGTCGCCGCGAAAACGGCCGCCCGCGCCCTCGACGAGCTGCGCGCCGAGGGCCTGGTGGTCGGCGGTGTCGGCCGAGGCACCACCGCCACGATCGCCGCGGGCCTCGCCACGGGTGCGGTCGACTGCTCGGTCTGTGGCCGGCCTATCGAGCCCGCTGACGAGCACTACCCGCACCGGCCGCACTGCACGATGGCTGCGCACGGCTGGTGCGAGTGCGACCAGGCCGCGCACCCCGAGTGCTGCCCGAGCTGTGCCGCGGAGGTGACCGCGTGACCAGCCTCCTGCGCTTCGCTCTCGACGCCGCCTGCGAGGGCTGGCCGGTCTTCCCGCTGCGGCCGGGCAGCAAGCGGCCCCGCCCCGAGTTCACGTCCTGGGAGTCCCGTGCCACCCTCGACGCCGAGCGCATCACCCGCTGGTGGAGCCGGCATCCCACCGACAACGTGGCTGTCGCCACCGGCCCCGCCGGCCTGGTCGTGGTCGACATCGACACCGCCGGCGCCGACGAGGCCCGCCCAGTCGAATGGCCCAACGCCCGCAGCGGCTTGGACGTCTACCGCGCCCTTGCCAAGCAGCACGGACACGTCCATACGTGGACCGTGGGCACCGCCCGCGGCGGCCTGCACCTGTACTACCGGGCACCCACCCAGGGCGGCCCGTGGCGGAACACCGCCGGACGGATCGGCTGGCACATCGACACCCGCGCCGCGGGCGGCTACGTGGTCAGCCTCGGCTCAGTCGTCGCTGGCCGCATCTACGTACCCGTTGACGGCCACCCGGTCGCCGAGCTGCCCCGGTGGCTCGCCGCTCACCTGACTCCACCCGCGCCTCTGCGGCCGGCGCGCCACGAGCTGGCACCCAAGCGGCGGGGCTACGCACCGGCCGCCCTCAGCGGCGAGGTCCAGCGCGTCCTCGACGCGCCGGTAGGCCAACGCAACGCGGCATTGAACCGGGCTGCGTGGAACCTCGCCCGCCACATTGCCGCCGGTGTCCTCGACCGCGGCGACGTCGAGGCCGCCCTCCAGGTCGCCGGCGAGGCCGCCGGCGGGCAGAGCCCCGCCGGAGTCGCCGCCACCATCCGCTCCGCCATCGACGCCCGCCTGCGGCACAGCCCGAAGGGACCCGACCCGCGATGACCGACGCCATGCCCGACGAGCCCGGCGGCGGCCCCGACGACCCCGACCTCACCGACCCGCTCACCGCCGAGGACATCCTCGCCCGAGCCGGCGGCAAGACCGAGGCCGGCGACTCCCAGGCATCCCGGCTCGTGACCCTGGCGAACTCTCGCTACCGGCTGTTGCGTGGTGACGACGGCCGCCCGTACGCCACCGAGCGCCAAGGCCCCGCCGTCGTTTACGGGCTACGGGGCCGGGACGCGTTGCGCAAGCGCCTCGCGGGCCTGTTCTTTGACACGTACGGGTCAACGCCCGGCGGTGCCGCGCTCACCGACGCGCTCACCGTCATCGAAGGCATGGCCGACCGGGCCGAGCCCGAGCCCGTCGGGCTGCGCGTCGCCGCCGCGGGAGGGAACGCCGTCGTGCTCGACCTGGCCGGCGAAGACGGCCGTTGTGTTGTGCTGGACCCGCGCGGCTGGCAGCTCCAGGATCGCTCCCCGGTGCTCTTCCGGCGCTCGGCCCTCACCGCTCCCCTGCCCGAGCCCGAGCGGGGCGGCAGCCTCGACGAACTGCGCCGGCTCCTCAACGTCGACGAGGCGCGCTTCCGCCTGGTCGTCGCCTGGCTTGTGGCCGCGCTCGTGCCCGACATCCCACACCCGATCCTGGCCCTCACCGGCGAGCAGGGCACCGCCAAATCGACCGCGGCCCGCCTGGTCGTGTCGCTCATCGACCCGTCGCCGGCACCACTGCGCACCGCTCCCAACGAGATGCGCTCGTGGGCGGCGGCGGCCTCGGCCTCGTGGATCGTGGCTCTCGACAACGTGTCATCGATCCCGGCCTGGTTCTCCGACACCCTGTGCAAAGCCGTCACGGGCGACGGCATCGTCGAGCGGGCACTGTTCACCGACGACGACATCAGCGTGATCAGCTTCCGGCGCTGCATCGCCCTGACCACCATCGACGCCGGCCGTCTCGCCGGCGACCTCGCCGAACGGCTGCTGGTCGTCGAGCTGGCACGGATCCCCACCGACCGGCGACGGCCGGACGCCGAGATCAGCGCGGCGTACGCCGCTGCCCGTCCACGCATCTTGGGTGCGCTCCTCGACCTCATCGTCGACGCCCTCGGCGCGCTCCCGGCCGTGCAGCTCGACGAGCTGCCGCGCATGGCCGACTTCGCTCGCATCCTCGCCGCGCTCGACCGGGTGCGGGGCTGGGACACGCTCGCCACCTACCGCACGGCCGCCGCCGAGGCCGTCCAGGCCGTCCTGGAATCCGACCCGGTCGCCGAGGCCGTCATCGCGTTCATCGGCCGCGGCGGCGGCTGGCAGGGCACCGCCAGCGAGCTGCTCGACCGCATCACCCCCGAACGCCGTCCCCGCGGCTGGCCCCAGAGCCCCCGAGGCCTCAGCGGAGCACTTGCTCGCCTCGCCCCGGCGCTGCGAGCCCACGGGGTGCTCATCGAGCGTGAAGCCCGGGGCTCCGAGCGCATCCTCACGCTCCGCGCGGACGACCCCGACATTGTCAAACGTGCGAAACAACCGTCGCGACCGTCGCGACCGTCGCGGGACATGCCATGAGCAGCCCAAACACCCGCGACGGTCGCGCGCCCAACCGTCGCGCGACCGTCACGCGACGGTCGCGACCGGACACCGCTGCTGACCAGGGCACTCGTCGCCGGCGCGACGGTCGCGACGGTCGCGACGGTTATTTCACCGGTTTGACAACAAGCCCACCCGCCCGGCGGGCCACCACGCAGAGTGAGCAGTCCGCCGGTCGCCTACTCACCGTCGGCCAAGCCGCCGAGCGCCTCGGCACCACCGAACGGTTCCCCCGCCGCCTCATCGCCGAGCGCCGCATCACCTTCGTGAAACTCGGCAGTCACGTCCGCATCCCTGAGGCGGCGCTCGACGAGCTGATCGCCGCCAGCACCGTCCAGGCGGCGGAGTGAGACCCCGACCAGTCCAGGACGTCCGGATCGGCAACCTCCAGGACCGCCGGAGACATACGCGCACGCGCAAGCCATGGCTTGTTCGCTGGACGGTCGACCGCGAGGCGTTCAGCCGGTCGTTCCGCACAAAGGCCGAGGCCGATCGGCTGCGGTCGCGCCTCCTCGTCGCCCAGCAGGACGGTGAGCGGTTCGAGCGGCGGACGGGTGAGCCGGAGTCCTGGATGCCGGCGGCGAGTGAGTTGCAGGTCTACGCCTGGGCCCGACTGTGGGTCGCCGGCGAGTGGGACGACTGGGCGCCACGAACGCGGACGTCTGCCGTCGAGGCGCTATGCCGATTTCTGCCGCTCGTCTGCGACCCGAAGGCGCCGGCCGCTCCGGCGGACCTCCGTGCGTACCTACGCAAGTCGCTGCCGCTGAATGCCACGGTCGATGCCGGTGAAGAGTGCGAGCGGTGGCTCGGGCGCTGGGGCCTGACGCTCGGCGAGCTGAACCGCGAGCTGCTCGCCGACGTCGAGCGGCGCTTGGCGCTCGGCGATCGGGGACAGGTGCTGGCGGCCTCGACGGCCGGTCGCTTCCGGAAGGTTGCGCACACCTGTGTGAAGCGGGCTGTCGAGTTGGGCCGGCTCCCCGTCGACCCGTGGCCGCCGTCGCCGACGGGCCGAAGCCGTCGGAAGTCCCACCGCAAGCGGTCGGCCGTCGACATCCGCAGCCTCCCGGGCCCGGCGTTGATGGCGGCGATCCTTCAGGCGCTGCCGACCCACCAGCCGGGCAGCCGGACCTACCAGGCGATGACGGCGGTGATGTACTTTGCCGGGCTCCGCCCGTCTGAGGTCGTGATGCTCCGGCCACAGGCCCTCCGTCTTCCCGACCGGGGCTGGGGAGCGATCGAGGTCGTCGAGGCGGACATCGACTGGGACGAGCCGGGCGAGCCTAAGACCGGCAACCGCACGGTGCCGATCCCGCCTGAGCTGGTGGCGCTGCTCCGCGTGTGGATCGGTGACCGGAGCCTCGGCCCCAGCGATCTGCTGTTCCGCACGCGGACTGGGCGCCGGCCGACGCCGTCGAACTGGGGCCGGGCGCTCAAGCGGGCGTGCGTCAAGATCGGCCGCCAGCCGATGCGGGTGTACGACTGCCGCCACGCTTGCGCCACGGCCTGGCTGAGAGCAGGCGTCCCGCTCGGCGAAGTCGCCCGCCGCCTCGGCCACAGTGTGGAGACCCTGGTGTCGATCTATGTCGGAGCCCTCGACGGTGACGACCTGGCCGCCAACGTACTGATCGACGAGGCGATGGGAGAGGCTCGGGCATGGATGACGGCGACGCTGCCGTCCCACGTTCGAAATGATCCAACTTCGTGACGGGCGACCGCGGGAGGGGCGCGGGAGCAGTGCGTCCCTCGCGTCAGCGGATCACCAACTGATTCCGCGGTTCTCCAGAGGCGCTGCGACATCCCTGCCACAACGCACCTTCAACATCTCGTGGAGCGCTTCGAGAACCGCGACCGACGCTTCCCGCTTCACATCGGCACCGTGAACGAGGTTGTTCCGATGTACGCGGGCAACGTCGAGGTGTTTGAACAGATTGGCGTCAATCAGGTTGTTGCGGGTTAGGACGTCAAGTTTGACTGCAGCGGTGGCGGCCTTCCGGGGCCTGTTCTTGGGAGTGGCTATGTAGCCAGACCAGAGGTATTCCAGGTATCGCTCAATAACGATCCAAGCGTCAGCCATGGCCTCCGCATGCTGCATCCGCGAGAAGTTGGAGTAGGCACCCGCGACAAGGGCGGGTCCGTGCGGGGAGAGCTCGGCAATCTTTGAGGCATCAGGCAGGTGCGCGGCGTGATCGAGAACGTCGACTCCTCTCAGTGGACGCGCAAGCCACCGCATTGCCTGTAAGTCGTGGAGCCAGTCTATGTGCCGGTCCAGATAGGACTCGCGCCCGCCGCCGCCGCCAAGGATCTCGACATGCCCATCGATCATCGTGCCTCGGCTGATGAACGCAGGGGCAGCAGGCTCAGATACAGCACCGTGAAGCGTCAGCTCGCAGACGACCATGTTTAGTGCTCGAGCCGTTCTCTCCTCGAACTCCAGCTTCTCCTCGAAGCCCACGACTGGATCGTCAGTCAACAATTCCATGGGCGGCTCGACGAACAGTCCGGAACCGACGGTGACGAGCACTTCCACCCCGTTCACCCAGATGCGCCACCCAATACGCAATGGGCTGATGGGATCGTTGAGGTCGGGCGTCGTGAGAAGGACGCGGGGAGAGAGGTAGCAGCCAATCACTGGTGTCGCGGTGGCCCGCGTGACCGGGCTGGCGAAGTCGTTCCACGTGGGCATGGCTCGATCCTGACGAGTGGATGACCAAGGCCGGGGAAGGGCTCCCGTTCCCCGGGCGTGGGGTGTGGCTCGGTCGACGGCTCCCCCCGCGCTCCCCCCGGGAACCCCGGCGCCCCCTGGAGAACAGCGGTCAACAGCGGCTAACCAGCCCTGACCCGGTGACCAGCCCGAACGGCCTGGTGGGAGGCCGGATCAGTTGCGCCCTCGGCGCGATTCGAACGCGCGCACACGGCTCCGGAGGCCGATGCTCTATCCCCTGAGCTACGAGGGCGGGAGGTGACAGGGTAGCGCTCCGTGTGTGGCGGGCCGAAGTGGAGATTGACAGTGGAGCGGCGAAGGGGAGCGAGGCGGCGAAGGGGAGCGAGCCGCGAACACGCGCGGGAGGGCGAGGGCAACTGGCGCGGGGGTGCGCGTGGGGGCAACTGGTGCGGGGGTGGGAGGTGGGGGTCGGTAGCATCGATAGGCCCCCAGTGTGACTAGTCGGCTTGGTGATCATGATCAGCGTTGTGCTCGAGGATGCTCTGCGGTCTGCCCTGGACAAGCTGGGTGTGGCGGCGCCCGAGGTCATTGGGTTGGAGCGGCCGGCGCGGCGGGAGCATGGGGACTGGTCGTCCAATGTGGCCATGGCGTCGGCGAAGGGGGCGGGGCGGAACCCCAGGGAGTTGGCGGCCCAGCTGGTGGAGGTGCTCACCGGGGACCTGCCGCAGCATGTGACGCGAGTCGAAGTGGCCGGGCCGGGGTTCGTGAACTTCCATCTCGCGCCCACGTGGCTCCACGATGTGCTGAGCGAGGTTGTCCAGCAGGGCGAGGCGGAGTACGGGCGGCTCGGCCTCGGACACGGAGAGCGGGTGATGATCGAGTTCGTGTCGGCCAACCCGACCGGGCCGATCCATGTGGGGAACGGGTGGTTCGCGTCGTACGGGGACAGCCTCGGGCGGGTCATGGAGCGGTGTGGCTACGACGTCAGCCGCGAGTATTACGTGAACGACACCGGGGGGCAGATACGGGCGCTCGGCGAATCCGTCCTCGCCCGCAAGGCGGGGGTGCCGCTGCCGGAAGGCGGGTACCCGAGCGGCTTCGTGAAGGGGCTGGCCAGCGCCTACGACGGCGAGGACGACATCGTCGCGGCGGGCCGGTGGGCGGCACAGCACATCCTCGGGTTCATCCAGGGGCAGCTGGCGTCCGTGAACATCAACTTCGACACCTGGTTCAGCCAGGCCTCCATCGAGAACAGCGATGTCGTGGCCGAGACGATCGCCGAGCTCCAAGCCAAGCAACTCGTCTGGGAGGAGGACGGGGCGCTCTGGCTCGACACCAAGCGGTTCGGCGATCCCCGGGAGAAGCGGGTGATGCGCAAGTCGCCCGACCAGGGAGGCGACTACACGTACCTGGCCGGCGACGTCGCCTACCACCGCAACAAGTTCCTCGAGCGGGGCTTCGACCGGGTGATCAACGTGTGGGGGGCCGACCACCAGGGCCAGGTGTCCAGCCTGCTGGCGGGCGTCGAGGCCCTGGGCGTCGAGCGCGGGCGGCTCGAGGTGAGGATCGGGCAGATGGTGTCGCTGGCCGGCGGCCGGATCGGCAAGCGGCTCGGCAACGCCGTCGACCTCGACGACCTCGTCGACGACATCGGCCCGGACGTGATGCGGCTCCTCTCCCTCGTGGCCTCGATCGACCAGTCGCCCACCATCGACCTGGACAAGGTGCGGTCCGAGTCCCGCGAATCGCCGGTGTTCTACGTGCAGTACGCCCACGCCCGCATCCACTCGATCGGCAAGAAAGCGGACGAGCTCAAGGTCGAACGGGGGCCACTGGCCACCACGGACCTGTCCCTGCTCACCCACGAGCGTGAGCTCGAGCTCCTGCGCAGCCTGAGCACCTTGCCCGAGGTCGTCGAGCTGGCCTGCGTCGAGCGGGCGCCGCACAAGGTCACGGCCTGGGTGAGGGAGCTGGCCGACCGGTTCCACGGCTTCTACCACGACTGCCGCGTCCTGGGCGACGACGTCGACCCCGCGCTGACCCAGGCCCGGCTGTGGCTGGTCGAGGCGGCCCGGATCGGGCTCGCCGTCGGCACGGACCTGCTCGGGGTGGCGGCGCCGGAGTCGATGTGATCCCCGATCCCGCGGCCGAAGCGGGACGCCAGCCGCAAGCAGACGATCGCCCCGTGCCTTGGGGCCTGCTGCCGGACAGCGCGGCCGTCGGCGATGACGGCTGGCTCACGATCGGCGGCTGCTCCACGGCCGAGCTCGTCCGGGAGCACGGGACGCCCCTGTTCGTCTACGACGAAGACCACCTGCGGGCCCGGTGCCGGGAGGCCGTGGCCACGTTCGGGGACGGGGTGTCCTACGCGGGCAAGGCGTTCCTGTGCCTGGCCATGGCGCGCCTCGTGCACGAGGAGGGCATGCACCTCGACGTGGCCACCGGCGGCGAGATGCACGTGGCGCTCAGCGCCGGCGTGCCGGCCGACCGGCTGGTCCTCCACGGCAACAACAAGTCCGAGGCCGAGCTGGCGCGAGCCCGCGAGCACGACGTCGGGCGCATAGTGGTCGACAGCTTCGACGAGCTGGACCGGCTCGACCGGCTCCACGCCGCCGACGGCCGCCGCCCCCGCATCCTGCTCAGGGCCACCCCCGGGGTCGAGGCCCACACCCACGAGTTCGTCCAGACCGGCCAGGTCGACTCCAAGTTCGGTTTCGGGGTGGCCGCCGGCGACCTGGGCAAGGCGGTCGAGCGGGCCGCCGCCAGCCCGAGCGTCGAGCTGGTGGGCGTGCACACCCACATCGGCAGCCAGGTGTTCGTGGCCGCTTTCTTCCGCCAGGCCATCGAGGTCATCGCCCCCTGGGTGCGGGACGTCGACCTGCCCGAGCTGTCGATCGGCGGCGGCCTGGGCGTGCCGTACGTGGCCGGCGAGGAGGCCCCGACCCTCGCCCAGTGGGGCCGGGTAGTGATCGACGCCTGCCGCGAGGCCGGGATCAAGGCCAGGGTGACGGCGGAGCCGGGACGCGCCATCGTCGCCCAAGCCGCGGTCACCCTCTACACCGTCGGCACCGTCAAGGACATCCCCGGCGTGCGCACCTATGTAGCGGTCGACGGCGGCATGAGCGACAACCCCCGGCCGGTCCTCTACGGCAGCGGCTACGAGGCCTTCCTGCCCCGGGCGGTCGATGCCCCCCGCCCGAGGACCGTCACCGTCGTGGGCAAGCACTGCGAGTCGGGCGACGTCCTGGTCCGGGACGCCCGCGTGCCCCGGGACCTGCGGGTCGGCGACATCCTGGCCACGCCGGTCACCGGCGCCTACGGGCACTCGATGGGCTCGAACTACAACAAGGTGCCCCGCCCCGCGGTGGTGTTCGCCCGCCAGGGCGACGCCCGCCTGGTCGTGCGGCGCGAAACCGACGACGACCTGCTGCGCTTCGACCTCTAACGCCTTCGTCGCGGGGCCGGCCCAGCCGTAGCATGGCCCGTCGTGACTCAGGAAACCGTGCGTGTCGGGCTGCTGGGCTGCGGGAACGTCGGGGCCCCGCTGGTCGAGCTGATCGACCGGCGCCGCGATGACATCGCGCAGCGCACCGGCCTCCGCCTGGAGGTGACCCGGGTGGCGGTGCGCAGCCTGGCCAAGGAGCGGCCGGTCGAGCTGGCCGAGGGCGTGCTCACGCTGGACGCCGCCGGCCTCGTCGTCGATCCCGACATCGACATCGTGGTCGAGGTGATCGGCGGCATCGAGCCGGCGCGCGAGCTCATCCTGGCCGCGCTCAAGGCGGGCAAGCCGGTGGTGACCGGCAACAAGGAGCTGCTGGCCAACGTGGGCGCCGAGCTGTTCGCCGCAGCCGAGGCGTCCGGAGTCGACCTGCTGTTCGAGGCGGCCGTGGCCGGAGGCATCCCCTTCATCCGGCCGCTGCGGGAGAGCCTGGCGGGGGAGCGCATCGACCGCATCCTCGGCATCGTCAACGGCACCACCAACTACATCCTCACTCGCATGACCGAGGCCGGGGCCAGCTACGCCGACGCCCTGTCCGAGGCTCAGAGCCTGGGCTACGCCGAGCGGGACCCGACGGCCGACGTCGAGGGCTACGACGCCGCAGCCAAGGCCGCCATCATCGCCTCCATCGCCTTCGGTGTCCGGGTGGTGGCCGGCGACGTCTACCACGAGGGCATCTCGAACATCACCACCGCCGACATCGACTACGCGGCCAAGATGGGCTACGTCGTGAAGCTCCTGGCCGTGGCCGAGCAGCACGATCGGGGCGACGTGGGGGTCCGGGTCCACCCGGCCATGGTCCCGGCCGACCATCCGCTGGCCTCGGTGCGCGACAGCTTCAACGCCCTGTTCGTCGAGGGCGAGGCCGTGGGCGACCTCATGTTCTACGGCCGGGGCGCGGGCGGCGACCCCACGGCCAGCGCGGTGCTCGGCGACCTCATCGACGCCGCCCTCAACCGGGCCAAGGGCAGCCACGCCAGCGTCGGCGCCCTGGCCAAGCCCCGCATCCGCCCCATCGACGAGATCGAGACGGCCTACTACCTCAACCTCGACGTGGTGGACCGGCCCGGCGTGCTGGCCGCGGTGGCCGGCGTCTTCGGCAATCACGGCGTGTCGATCCGCTCGATGGAGCAGGAGGGGCTGGGCAGCGAGGCCCGCCTGGTGTTCATCACCCACGTGGCCCGGGAGGCCGACGTGCAGGCGACCATCCGGGACCTGCACCACCTCGACGCGGTCGACCGCATCACCTCGGTCCTACGGGTCGTGGGCCGGTGAAGTACGTCTCCACCCGCGGTCAGGCCCCCGTCCTCGACTTCTCGGACGTGCTGCTGGCCGGCCTGGCCCGCGACGGCGGGCTCTACGTGCCCGAGGCCTGGCCCGACCTGCCCGAGGGCTGGGACGAGCTCTGCGCCTACACCGACCTGGCCGGCGAGATCCTGTGGCCCTATGTCGAGGGGTCGTCGCTGCCCCGGACGGTGCTCGACGACCTGATACGCCAGGCCTACGCCACCTTCGACCACCCCGAGGTGTGCCCGATCGTGGAGGTCGAGCCCGACCTCTATGTCGTCGAGCTGTTCCACGGCCCCACGCTGGCGTTCAAGGACGTGGCCCTGCAGCTGGTGGGCCGGCTGTTCGACTGGGAGCTCACCCGCCGGGGAGAGCGGGCCACCATCGTCGTCGCCACCTCGGGCGACACCGGCTCGGCCGCCATCGCCGCCTGCGTGGACCGGCCCATGCTCGACGTCGTGGTGCTGCACCCCGCGGGCCGGGTCTCCGACGTGCAGCGCCGGCAGATGACCACCGTCGACGCCCCCAACGTCCACAACGTCGCCATCGAGGGCACCTTCGACGACTGCCAGGACCTGGTGAAGGCCCTCTTCGCGGACGCCGGCCTGCGCGAGCGGGTGGGTCTGGCCGCCATGAACTCGATCAACTGGGCCCGGGTGGCGGCCCAGATCGTCTACTACGCGAGCGCGGTCGCGGCCGCCGGGCCCTGCGACGTGGCGGTCCCCACCGGCAACTTCGGCAACATCTTCGCCGGGTGGATCGCCCGGCTGGGCGGCGCTCCCATCGAGCGGCTCATCATCGGGTCCAACAGCAACGACATCCTCACCCGCTGGGCCCGCCGCGGCGACCTGGCCCAGACCGGGGTGGTGCCCACTCTCAGCCCCAGCATGGACATCCAGGTCTCGTCCAACCACGAGCGCCTGCTGTTCGAGCTGCTGGGGCGGGACAGCGCCGCCACCGCCGACCTCATGACCCGGTTCCGGGGCGTGGGCTCGGTGGAGGCCCCGCACGACCCCACGATCGTGGCCGCGAGCCTCGACGACCAGGCCACCCTGGCCGAGATCGCCGGACTCCATCACCGCACCGGCTACCTCGCCGACCCCCACACCGCGGTGGGGATCGGCGCGGCCCGGGCCTGCCGCCCCGAGGGCGAGAGGGACCGGCCGGTGGTGTGCATGGCCACCGCCCACCCCGCCAAGTTCCCCGACGCGGTCGCGCAGGCCACCGGGGTCCGCCCCGCGCTGCCCCCGCACCTGGCCGACCTCCTCGAGCGGCCGGAGCACTACGAGCTGCTCGGCGCCGACCTCGACGCGGTGCGGGCCCACGTGGAGGCGTGCGTCCGCCACTAACTAACGTGAGCGGGATGGGGGGAACGACCGTCCGTCGCGCGCTCTGCCTGCTGGTCGTGGCCGCAGCCCTGGCCGCCTGTGGCGGCGGCGGAGGCGACGACGACGCGGCGGGTGACGGCGACGCCGGGGCCACCTCGACCACGGCCGCGCCGGCGGGCCCCAGCGCCACCGGCACGACGCTCGGCGGCAACGGCGACGTCGAGCGCAGCGACGAGGCCCAGAGCTACGTCGACGCCCTCACCACGGCGTCGGCCACCGGCGGGGTCAGCGAGAGCGAGGACCAGAACCGCTGCTTCGCCGAGGCCTACGTCGACACCGTGGGCGTCGACGCGCTCACCGCCGCCATGCCGGCCGAGGACGTCGCCGCCGGCCCCGGGCTCACGCCCGACAGCCTCGGCATCGTCCTGACGCCCGAGCAGAAGGACGCCTTCTACACAGAACTGCAGCGCTGCCTCGACACCAAGGGCTTCTTCGTGGGGATCGTCACCTCGGGGGCGAGCCTGTCGTCGGACCAGTCCTCGTGCCTCGCGGCCAACCTGAACGACGACTCGCTCGAGGTCATCCTGGTGGCGCCGTTCGACGGTGACACCGCGCCCATCGAGAACGACCAGGGCTTCCAGGCCATCATCGACGGCCTGATCAGTGCGTGCCCCGAGGCCATGGCAGCGGCCGGGTGGTCCTAGGCGCGGGCGGATCCGGGTGAGGTCTGACCAGGCTGACCTGCGAGACTGACCCGGTGAAGTACGTGATCTGCGTCCCCGACGGCTGCGCCGACGAGCCCCTCGACGCGCTGGGCGGGCGCACCCCGCTGGAGGCGGCCGAGATGCCCACGCTCGCCCGGCTGGCCGCACGCGGGGAGGTGGGACGCGCCGCGGTGATCCCGCCGAAGATGGCGCCGGGGAGCGACGTCGGCAACATGTCCATCCTGGGCTACGACCCCGCCCGCTACCACACCGGCCGCGCCCCCATCGAGGCCGCGGCGCTGGGCCTGCGGCTGCGACCCGACCAGGTCGCCTACCGGTGCAACCTGGTCACGGTGGGCGCGGACGGCACGATGGTCGACTTCGCCGGCGGCCATCCGGCCTCGGCCGACGCCGCCGAGGTGATCAAGGCCCTGGACGCGGCGCTGGGGGCGGGGGCGGGTGCCGACGTCTCGTTCCACCCCGGGGTCCAGTACCGCCACATCGTCGTGGCCCCGGAGAGCTGGGCCGATGCCGCCTGCACGCCGCCCCACGACCTCACGGGCCGGCCCGCCATGCTGCCCCGGGGCCCGGCCGCCCCCCGCCTCATCGACCTCATGGACGCCAGCCGCGAGATCGTGGGCGCGTCGGACCTGGAAGCCACGCAGGTCTGGCTGTGGGGCCAGGGCCACCAGCCCCAGCTGCCGTCCTTCCGCGAGGTCACCGGGCGCACCGCCGCCCTGGTGACGGCGGTCGACCTGATCCGGGGCCTGGGCGTGCTGACCGGCATCGAGATCGTGGAGGTCCCCGGCGCCACCGGCTGGTTCGACACCGACTACGAAGCCAAGCGGGACGCGGCGCTGCGCACCCTGGCCGACGGGGCGGACGTGTTCCTGCTCCATGTGGAGGCCACTGACGAGGCCGGCCACGCCGGCGACCTCGAGGAGAAGCTGCGGGCCCTGGAGGCCTGGGACAGCCGCATCCTCGCCGGCCTGGTCGAGGGGCTCGACGCCCTCGGGCCGTGGCGGATGCTGTTGCTGCCCGACCACCCCACCCCGGTCGAGCTGCGCACCCACACCACCGACTCGGTCCCCTACCTGCTGGTCGACAGCGAGCAGGACGGCCCCGGCGGGATCTACAGCGAGCCGGCCACGGCCGAATGCGAGCCGATCCCGGGGCACGAAATGCTGTCCCGCCTGCTTTCTCGCTGAGAGCGGGAACAGGAGCGCTCCCCGCGGTGTTTCAGCCGTTGGAGACGCCGCGCTAGAGTACGGATGTTCTGCCGGGGGGTACCGCTGCATCAGAGCGGATGACCGAGCGGCCCCCGACTTCCGCCGGAAGCGGAACGTTCTCCCGAAGTTCGACCCGTCCGCTTGGACGTCCCAGGTGCAACACCAGGGGCCCGGGTCGGCCACAGGTCTCCCCCCTTGAAAGTGTGAGGTGACAGCCCCCGATGAGCGCGGAGCAAAACACCCTCGAACGGTCCGCTCTCGAGCGGAAGGACCGCGAGGAGCTCACGACGATCGCGCAAGCTCTCGGTGCCAAGCCTCCCTCGCGCGCCCGTAAGGCAGACATCGTCCAGCTCATCCTCGAGCTGACCGGCGTCGAGTCCGGCGGGGGCGAGACCAACGGTCGCAAGGAGGCCGCCGTGGACGACGCCGACAGCCCCGCCGCACCCGAGGCTGCGGAGGGCGGCAAGGCCGCAGAGACGCCCGATGCCACCGCGGCCCCCGAGGCCGTGCCGGCTCCGGCCCCCTCGACCTACGACGAGGAGCCGCCGTCGGAGTGGGAGATGGAGTTCGGCGGCACCACCGACGTCCCCGA
>DASRJN010000153.1:0-21822 GCA_035649455.1 Acidimicrobiales bacterium | reverse complement strand
ATCCTGCTCGGCCCGGCCCCGGTCCATTAGGCCTGGGCGACCAGGAAGGCCCGCCACTCCTCGCCCCGGCAGGCGCGCCGGGCGGCGCGGGCCAGGGCCCGGACCGGCTCGGCGCGGGCCGCCTCGGTCCCCACCAGCGGGCCCAGGTCGGACGGCGTCAGGCCCAGCCCGCGGGCGACCGTCTCGATCTCGGGCCAGGTGCCGGACCGCTCTCCAGCCCACTCGACCAGCGCGGCGAGGGCCTCCCGGCGGGTGGCCTCGTCCGGATCGGCGTCCGCCACCTCCCGCGCCGCGTGGAGGCTGAACCGCTCGCGCAGCTCGGCGAGAGCGACGGCGGCCGGGTCGGGAGCGTCGGGGTCCACGAAGCCGGGCTCGACCGTCCGGAGGGCGGCCACCAGGTCGCTCCGCTCGTAGCGCCCGGCCGCCGGCAGCCGGGCGCGCAGGTGGCCGGCGACCTGCGCCCGCATGGACGGCGGCGGGTCGAGCGTGCCCAGCAGCTCGGCGACGCCGCGGGGATGGAAGTGCCGTGGATCGGCGAGCCCGGCGGCCAGGACCGCGCGGGCGGCCTCGGCCTGGGCCGGGGTCAACGGCACGTCGTCCCACATCCTGCGCAGCGAGTAGCACAGTGCGTCGTCCAGGTCGCTGCGGTCGAGCGCCGCCACCACGAGGTCGTTGGCCTCCTCCAGCAGCTCGGGCGGTGCGCCCAGCGCGGCCAGCGGAGGCAGCCAGTCGGACCGGTGCGTCTCGGGCGAGGCGCGCAGGCGGGCCAGCAGCACGTCCCAGGCCTCCTCCCGATCCGGGCCGTCCGTGACGTGGACCAGCGCGTCGGCGGCCACCCAGGCCATCGGCCGGTCGCCCGGTCCCAGGTGGTCCAGCAGCGCCCGGGCGAGCACGGCCTTCTCCTCGGTCGTGGCCGACGGCGCCCAGCCCGGGAGGTCGTAGATGAGGAAGTGAGCGGCGCCGGCGATGTGGCCGGCCACGTCCTTCACCGCGGCCAGGCGATCCGGTCCCGGTGGCGCGAACCAGAGGATGCCCCGGGCGATGCCCGGGTGCTGGCGCGGGTCCGTCTCGGCGGCTCGGATGGCGACCAGCGTGCGGGCCGCCTCGGCGCGCACCTCGGCCGGCGGGTCGAGCCGGCGCAGCGGTTCGGCGCAGGACAGGATCGCCGTGGTGGGCACCTCCGGTAGGCGGGCCAGCAGGGTTCGGGCTGCCCGCTCGCGCCCGTCGTCGTCCGGGCGCAGTCCCTCGAAGATGTCGAGCAGCCGGTCGAGGTCTCCCAGGTTGGCCAGCTCCAGGTCGGCGGCCAGCTGCTCGGCCACGCCCCGCGCCCGTCCCGGATCCGCCCGGGCGACCTCGGCGACGAGCCCGGTCACGATCTCGAGGTTGACGCCGTCCCACTGCCCCGGCGACCGCCGGAGCAAGCCGGCCAGCACCGCGGCCTGCGCCTTGGCGTCGAGGCCCGGCAGCAGGCTCCGCATGCCCGCGCCCACCACGGACGTCTCGTACGCGTCGAAGCGGGTCGACAGCTTCAGCAACCGCGCCAGCGCCTCGGCCCGGCTCTCGGGCGACGGCTGCAGCCGCGCGAGGGCGCGGGCCACGGTCCGCAGCGTGACCCCGGAGTGATCCTCGGTGAGGTGACCGATCAGCAGGCCGGCGGCGCGCTCGTGCAGGTCGGGGTCGTCGGTGGTGGCCGCGAGGGTGGTGGCCCATTCGGCGTCGTCCAGGGTCGTGTCGCGGAGCGGCGGCCGCCACTCGCCCCGGCCCGGGGCCATCTGCGCCAGCAGCGCTGCGCCGGCGCGATGCCGCTCGGCCGGCGAGCCGCGCAGGGCCACCACCGCCGACGCGAGGCGGGTGGCCGGGGCCTCGTCCAGCCGCCGCAGCGCGGAGTCGATGGCGCCCTGCCTCACCTCGCCCAGGTCGTCGCCGCACAGGATGTCGAGCACCGGTGCGCCCGACGTGAGCATGACCGGGTCCGCCCCGGTCAGGTACGCCGCCAGCCCGGTGGCCAGCGAGCGGCGTTCGGCGTCGCTGAGCGCCAGGGTGGCGATACCCGCGGCGCAGTCGTCGGGGGCGAAGTACGAGCGGCCGAGGGCGAGGGCGCGGAGGTGAGCGCCCCGCGTCACGCTGTCCGGCCAGCCGCCTCGCCGGAGAGCCAGGCGCAGGGGCAGGTCCTCGTCGCCGAGCTGCTCGTGCGCCGCGGCGACGATGAGGGCGCGGCACTCGGGGTCGGGCCAGTCGGCGGCGGCGGTGCGAGCGGCGAGGGCCACCAGCAGGCGGTGGATCTCGCCGAACCCGTCGAGGCGGGCGGCTGCCGCCGCCAGGTCGTCGGGGCCCGCGTCCAGCAGCGCCCGTAGCACGGCGCTGCGGTCGGGGTGCAGGGCCAGGACCGCGGGCACGACCTCGTCCCAGTCCTCGTCGAACCACACGTGGTGGCGGAGCAGCGCGGCGGCCGACGCAGCCCCGTGCGCCTCGGCCAGGTGGGCGGCCAGCAGCTCGGACCACACGAGCCGGTGCACGAACCGCCGGGTCTGGCGCCGCGCCCAGCCGTCGGCAGTGCCCGCCGGGGGAAGCACCGCGTCCAGTCCCAGGTCGCTCGGCACGGCGGGGGCGATGTCGGCGGGCCAGGCGCCGAGGTCGGTGTCCGGATCGTCGACCGCCGCCTCCAGGGCGATGCCGCCCAGGGCGCGGTGGGCCGCATCGAGCGCATCGTCGGGCACCGGGCGGTCCGACCGCCACGACGAGCGCACCAGTTGGGTCACGATCAGCGAGACCAGCTCGGTCCGGCCGGCGGGCAGGCCCTCGCCGCGGGCGGCCAGGGCGCACAACATCACGCACAGCAGGGGAGTGAGGGCCATGTCGGCCAGGCGGCGATCTCGCAGCAGCGCATCCGCCAGCCGCTGGCGGGCTGCAGGCTCCGGCACGCCGGCCGCGATCAGCGCGGTGACGTCCGCCGGGGTCAGCGGTTCGAGATCCACGACCGCGTGACCACCGTGCTCGCCTTCCCGGGCCAGCCGGTCCTGGGCCGGATCGAGCGCCAGCTGGTTCTTCCAGGCGCCGGGGCGCGACGTGACCACCACCCGCACCTCCCGACCCGGCCGGGCCAGCCGGTCGAGGTCGCGGGTGTCGTTCTGGTTCACGGCCTCGTCCAGGCCGTCCACCACCACGAGGACGCGGGTGGCGTGCTGGTCGAGCCAGCGCCGCAGGGCCTCGGCCTCGTCCCGGCCGATGACCTCGGCCAGCGGCTCTACTGCGCTGCGCAGCGCCGCGTCCCAGGGAGGGACTCCGGCGTCGCGGTCGAGGATGGCCGCCGCCCGCACGAACAGCGGCACCTCGGGGCCTTCCCCCGCGCACGCCCGGCGGACCAGGTGCATGGCCGCCCACGTCTTGCCCGAGCCCGGCCCGCCCCGGACCACCAGCCGATCGCAGGCCGCAGCGGCCACGTCCAGCTCGACCGCCTCGCTCGCCTCGAACCCGGTCGGCCGGGTGCCGCCCGGGCAGTGGACGACCCGGCGTGGCGCGAACACCGCGTCGAGGTCCTGGTCGGGGCGGCCCAGCAGGCGCAGCCACGGGTCGGACGCCAGCGCCCGCGCCAGGGCGGCGCGGTAGGTCTCGACCAGCGCGCCGTCCACCGCGGGGCCCACCACCTGGGCGGCGAGGTCGTCGATGCGGTCGAGCACCTGGGCGAGGTCGGCGCCCAGCACCGCCCGCAGCACCGGGAACTCCGGATCCGCCGCGGCCAGCACCATGTCGGGCAGGGCGTCGACCAGGCCGGACGCCGCCTGCTGCGCCCGCTCGGTCCCGAGGCGCGTGCTGGTGTAGGGAGTGAACACGGCCTCCGCCACCAGGGAGACGGCCGCGTCCCGGCCTGCGGGACCGCCCGGCGCGGCGGCGATGCCTGCCTGCACGCCCGCCCGCAGGCGTTCCTCCCAGTCGGCGGCCAGGATGTCGTCGACGCCTTGGCCGCGTGCCCAGGCCGCCACCGCCTCGGTGAAGCGCCGGTCGGCCTCGCCGGCCTGGTCGGGCCGGCCGCGGAACAGCGCGGTGGCCAGGTTCACCGCCGCGCCCACCGGCAGCGCGGTGCCGACGGCGTAGGCCACCAGCGAAGCTGCGGGCTCGATCGCTCCCCGTATGTCGGGCCTCGGTCGCCACGGCCCCGGCACGGCGCCGAATCTACTGTGAGCAAGGCCCGGTGAACCCCGTGTCGTCGGGGCCAAACCCCCGGCCCAAGGAATCGTCGGGGGCTGATCCCCGGCCGTGCCAGTGAGGACGGAGAAGTGGACATTGCCGTGCGCGACGCGACCACGGCCGATACGCCGGCCGTCGCGCGGATCTACGTCGATTCGTGGAACGCGGGCTTCAGCGATGTGCTCGGCCGGCGGCAGCTGGACGCCGCGCTGGTCCGGCGTTGGGGTGACGACCTGGCCTCCGCCGGGACCACCCGCTGGTGGGTAGCCGAGCGGGACGGGCTCGCCGTCGGGTTCGCGGGGGCCGGCGCCAGCCGGGACCCGGTCCGGCCGGGGCTGGGCGAGCTCGACACCATCGCGGTCGACCCGGCGCACTGGCGCCGCGGGGTCGGTGGGGCGCTCATGGCGGTGGCGCTCGCCGACCTGGCACAGCGGTTCAGCGGGCGATCCTGTGGACCGTCGCCGGCAACGAGCGGGCCCTCGGCTTCTACCGGGCCACCGGCTGGGTCGCCGGCGGTGGCACCCGGGCCGGCGGACGCGAGGTGTCACTCCGGCATGGACTGGGGGCGGGGTGAGCGGCGGTGGCGGTCCCGGTAGGACGCCACGGCCTGGCGGACGGCCAGGATCAGCACGCCGCCGGTCGACATCAGCGGGAGGAGCAGCTCCTCCAGCGGGGCTCCCGCGATGTGCGCGATCACGATGCCCACCCGGTGCCCCCGGCATGTGGTGTGTCGGCCGGTAGGCGGGCCGGCAGGCCGCACACAGCCACGGCCCGCGGGTCGACGAAGCCCATGACGGCCACGATGCGGGCGTCCTCCAGGGTGAGCACATCGAGGGCGGTGGCGACGTACGCGCCCTCGCGCTCGTCCCAGGCGTAGCAGCCGACGGCCGGCTGGCCGTTGGCCCGGGCCGGGAGGTGGCGCCACGTGTGGTGGAGGGGGTAGCCGGCCAGGAAGGCGGCGATCGCCTCCTTGCCCCGGTACCAGGCGGGCATGGGCGGCATGGCCCAGGTGGCGTCCTCGTCCAGCAGGGCCAGCAGCCCGTCGATGTCGGCGGCTTCGAACGCCTGGGCGTAGCGGGTCACGAGGTCCCGCACCCGCTCGTCACCCAGGTCGCGGACCGTCTGCTGCTGGCTGCGGCTGGGCACCTGGCGCCGCACGGCCCGGCGGGCCCGCTGCAGCATGCTGTTGGCCGCGGCGACCGACATGCCCAGCATGTCCGCGGTCTCCTGGGCGGAGTAGTCGAGGACGCTGCGCAGGATGAGCACGGCCCGCGCCCTCGCCGGCAGGCGCTGGAGGGCGGCCACGAACGCCAGCTCGACGCTCTCGGACCGCACGGCGGCCGCCTCCGGTCCGGTGGCCTCGTCGGCCAGGAACCGGTCCGGGTACGGACCCAGCCACAGCGCCTCGTCGAGCAGATCGCCCGGGCCGTCGCCGAGGGTGGCCGGCGGCCCGAAGTCGTAGGGGACCGTTCGGGCGGGGCGGCGGTCGAGCCGGTCGAGGCAGGCGTTGGTGGCGATGCGGAACAGCCAGGTGCGCACCGAGCTGCGACCCTCGAAGCCGGGTAGTCCCCGCCAGGCCCGCACGAGGACCTCTTGCAGGGCGTCGTCCGCGTCGTCCACCGAGCCGAGCATCCGGTAGCACAGCGCTCGCAGCTCCCGGCGGTGGGGCTCGACCAACGCGGCGAAGGCAGCCTCGTCGCCTTGCCGCGCGGCGTCCATCACATCTGTCATACCTCAGATAGACCCCGAAGCCGGCCCGAACTCATCGCGTCCGGGCCGGCGATCGGGACTGCAGCGTCAGGCGACCGCCTTGGCGTACAGCTCCAGGCAGTAGGTCCAGCCCTGCGGGTCGTCGACGCCGCCGTGGACGGCCGGCGCGTCGTCGCCGTGGCGCTCGAAGCCGCGGTGCTCCAGCTCGACCCGCGTGCTGGTGGGGCCCTCGGCGATGAAGCGCACCTCGACCTCGCTGGCGTGGTCGGGATCGGGGTCGTACTGCCATGACCCGTTCAGGTGCCAGGCCAGGCCCACCCGGTCCGGCGGATCGTAGGTGGTGACGTGGCCGACGTCGCATTCGGTGCCGTCGACGCCGATCTCGTACCAGCGGCCGCCGACCCGGGGCTCGAGGCGGAAGTCGGCCAGGTCGGCCTGGCCGATGCTGTACTCCCGGGGCCACCAGCTGCCGAACTGCTCGGTGAACACCGTGAACGCCCGTTGCTGGGACGCGGCCACCGTGACACTGCGGATCACGGGGGCGTAGGTCTGCTGGCTCATCAGTTCTCCTCGCTTTGCTCTCGTTCGACCGCGGCCGCGAAGGCGGCCAGGGCGTCGTTCCACATCTGGTCCAGGTAGGCGCGCAACTCGGCCACCCCCTCCGGTCTGATCCGGTACAGGCGCCTGGTGCCCGCCGCGTGGTCGATCACCAGGCCGGCGTCCTTCAGCACCTTGAGGTGCTGGGACACCGCGGGCCGGCTGATCGGGAAGCGTTGCGCCAGCTCGCCCACCGCCGACGGCCCGTGGCACAGCGCCTCGAAGATCGCCCGGCGCGACGGGTCCGCCAGTGCGGTGAGCCCGTCGCCTTGGTAAGTGTCCACGAACGGTAAGTTATAACTTACCAATGCCCTTGTCCAGAGCCGGAGCTCAGATGATGATGCACCCAGCCTGCACGTTCGCGCCCTGCGCCGGAAGCTAGGTTCCGGGCGTGCGGACGTGGGTTCCCCGCAGGGGACGGTGGACGGGCCTCGCGTGCGCGGCCGCGCTGGGCCTGGGTGCGGTCGCGGGCCCGGGCTGCATCGGCACCACCGACCGGCGTGACTTCAACCGGGAGATCCTGGCACGGGGCGGCGGGCTCACGTCCGAGCTGCCGATCTCGGCGGTGGACACCGTGGCGGCGGCGTTGGGGGTCATCGACTTCGAGGTGCGCACGCTCTCGGTCACGCCCGTGGACGGCACGGTCGTGCTCGAAGTGCGCGACCCGTTCGCGCCCGAGAACCTCGACCGCTACGTGGTGATCCGCGGGTCCGTCTGGCAGGTCGAGCCGGTCCAGCTGGCGGCGGGCGACGTCCTCGACGCTCAGACGTTCCCGGTTGCCAGCGTGGCGCTCGACCAGGTCGACGCCATGGTCGACTCGGCCCTGGCCGAGTTCGCCCCCGACGGCCACGTCGCCTCGATGACCGTCACCCGCAACGCCGACGACCCTCTCGACAACACCGCCGGTGACACCAGCGGCGACACGACCGAGGAGATCGTCATCTCGCTCGCCCTGGCGTCGCCGCGGGCCGCGGGCACGGCCCGTTTCACGGGCGACGGCGAGCTGATCGCGGTGGTGCGAGCGTGAGGCGGGGGAAGTGGATCGGGCTGGCGCTGGTGGGCGTTCTCCTGTTCTTCTCCGTCATGACCACGGTCGCGGTGGCCGGAGCGATCTGGCCCGGCGAGGCCAAGCTGACCGCCCCGCTGTTCTGCGAGGACGACAAGCCCGACGCCTTCGTCGTGGTCGACCGCTCCAACCCCGCGCCCGGCGAGACCACTTACGACTTCTCGCTCTACTGCATGGGCCGGCGGGGCCAGACGCAGGAGATCGGCTGGCTCCGACCCAGCGTGGTCCTCACCGCCGGCCACGCCGTGCTGATCGTCGCGCTGGTCGGCGTCGTGGTCCTGCTGGCCCGCTCTTGGCCCCGCCGCCGACCCCGGCCGTGGGATCAGGTCTCGGACGGCACGTAGAACCCGGTGGTGGCGGCGACCGCGCGTGCGACGGTCTCGTCGTCGACGCCGGCGGCCCGGTACGCGACGCCCCACTCCTCGCTGCTGGCGGCCAGGGCCGCGTGGTACTCCGGGTTGGTCTCCAGGTCGGCGGGCGTGCCGATCTCCTGGCCCTCGAGGTGGGCCGCGAGCGAGACCACGCCCAGCTCCCACCCCACGCCCACGGCTCCGGGCCCGAACGTGTCCCACATCTCGGGCGGTACGACCGCCGTGTGGGTGAGGGTGAGCCGGGTGCCGCCGAGGTCCGGGTCCGGCTCCAGCACGACGTCGACGATCGACGAGTCCTCGGGCCCCTCGGGCGGGCCCATGATCCAGGTGAGCTGGAGGCGACGGGGCGGCTCGCAGGCCCGGATCTCGCCCCCGGCGTTGCCTTCCAGCTGGTAGGTCCCACCCACTCGCAGGTCACCGCTCACCGGCAGGAACCACCGCGCCAGCCGCTCGGGGGTGGTGAGGGCGTCCCAGACGTCCTCGGCGTCGGCGGGGTAGCTGCGTGACAGCTTCACGACCTTGGCCTCACCCGCCGGCAGCGTCGCGCTTCCCACCTCGCGGGTGTTGGCTTGCAGCTCGTCGATCAGATCCTTCATCGCTTCCTCCTGGTCTCCCTCGATCCCTTGCCCTTGCTCTTGGGATTGGCGTTCGGCTCGGGCCCTTCGGCCGCGATCCGCCGCTGACGCGCCCCGCGGGCCAGTTCGGTCCCCAGGGCGTCGAGCCGCTGCTCCCATGCCTGCCGCACTCCGGCGATCCACCGCTCGGCCTCGTCGAGGGAGCCCGGGTTCACGGAGTACAACCGGCGGCTGCCGTCCGCCCGCACGGTGGCGAACCCGCTCTCCCGCAACACCCGCAGGTGCTGCGACACGGCCGGTTGCGAGATCCCGAACTCGGCTCCGACGACTTCGACGACCCCGCCCGCCGCCGTCTCCCCGTGCGCCAGCAGCTCGAGGATCCGGCGCCGCACCGGATCCCCGAGCACATCGAACGCCTCCACACCCGCCACTGTTTCAGCTATAGCTTATATAAGTCAACCGTGATTTCCTGAACATCAGGACTGATAGTAGCGCTCTCAATATGAGAGAAGTAGTCTCAAAGCGGTGGCTGAAGTCCAGCGGAGATCGGACGGCAAACGGGATCAGGCCCGCACCCGCCTGGCGCGGGCCGCAGTCGTCCAGGCCGCGCGGACCCTGTTCCTCGAACGCGGCTACGGGGCCACCACGGTCGAGGCCATCAGCGACATCTCGGATGTGCCGCCGGCGACGGTGTACCGACTGTTCTCGTCGAAGCGGGGCATCCTCAAGGCCCTGATCGACGTCTCCATCGTCGGCGACGACCGGGCGGTCCCGCTGCCGGATCGCCCGCACGTCCAGGCAGTCCTCGCCGATCCGGACCCGAGGAACCAGCTGGCGGGCTTCGTCGGCATCGCCGCCCAGATCAACTCGCGGACCGCCCCGATCTATCGGATCCTCGTGAGCGCGGCGAGCTCCGATGCCGACGCGGCGTCCCTGCTCGACGAGCTGACCCGAGAGCGGGAACGAGGTCAGGGACTCCTGGCGCGCTCGTTGGCCTCCGCCGGCGCGCTACGACCACCTCTGCAGGCGGACGACGCGGCCGACCTCATCCACGCCCTCATGTCTCCCGAGGTGTACGGGCTGCTCGTCGGGGACCGCGGCTGGCCGCCCGACCGCTACGAGCGATGGCTGACCGCGCTCCTGATCGACCAGCTCCTGCCCCCGGCTGCCTAGGGTGGGGTGGTGACTGCCGGAGCCATCCCGCCGGGATCGAGGGAGGAGCGCAACCGCTGGATGTTGCGGGCGCGCGACGCCATCGACCGCGACTACGCAGGGCCCCTGGACATCCCCGCCCTGGCGCGGATCGCGCTGGTGTCCGAGGCCCACTTCATCCGCACCTTCCGGGCCACGTTCGGCGAGACGCCCCACCGCTACCTGCAGCGACGCCGGGTGGAGCGGGCCATGGCCCTGCTCCGCAACACCGACCGCAGCGTGACCGACATCTGCTTCGCCGTCGGGTTCTCCAGCCTCGGCACGTTCAGCCGCACGTTCCGGGACATCGTCGGCCGGTCGCCGTCGGACTTCCGCCGGCAGGCCCCGAAGCCCGAGCCGGTGCCGAACTGCTTCACCATGAGTTGGTCGCGACCGAGCAGTTTCGGAGAAGGCACGGTCCGGGTGCCTGCCTAGCGTGCCAGGCATGTTCAACAGCATCAGCCACTCCGGCATCTTCGTGCTCGATCAGGACGAGGCCCTCGACTTCTATGTGGGCAAGCTCGGCCTCGAGGTCAGCGCCGACGTGGACCTCGGGTTCATGCGCTGGCTGACAGTCAGCGTCCCCGGCAACCCCGACCACCACATCCTCCTGGAGAAGCCCGGGCCCCCGGGAATGACCGACGAGGCCGCCGGCCAGGTCCGTGACCTGGTCACCAAGGGCGCCATGGGTCTGTCACTCATCCTCACCACGGACGACTGCCGCAAGACCTACGACGAGCTGAAGGCCAAGGGGGTCGAGTTCCTCGAGGAGCCGACCCAGCAGCCCTACGGCATCGACTGCGGCTTCCGCGACCCGTTCGGCAACCAGGGCCGCATCACCCAGCCGAACCCGGCCTGACCGCCTGGCCCCTGCGGCCGCACCGGGGCTTGCAGGTCGCCCTGCAGGCCCCGGTCGGCTTGGTGCTAGCCGCCGAGACCCGCGTTCTCGGGCACGAACTGGCTGCCGATGAACGTGCCGCCCTGCGGGTCGGCGATCACGGTCATCCGGACCCAGGGGGCGTCCATCGGCGGGACCACGACCGTCCCCCCGAGCTGGGCCGCCTTCTCCGCGGTGGCATCGGCGTTCTCGACTGCGAACGTGACGCTCCAGTGCGGCGGGGTGTCCGGCTCGTCGTCGGGGATGGGGTTGATGCTGGCGACGACGTCCTCGAAGCCGGGCGGCCCGCCCGTCTCGGCCAGCATCTTGCGGAGGTCGGGGTTGTCGCGCTCCAGGTCGTCGCCGTAGCCCGGCAGCGTCCACATCTCGGTGCCGCCCCCGAGGTCGAGCGTGGTCCACCCGAAGACCGCGCCGTAGAACGCCTTGGCCGAGGCGGGGTCGCGAGTGGCGAGGCCGTTGAAGTTCAGCGAGCCGGCCTCGTTGACGACCCCCGCGCCGATCATGTCCTTCGCCTGCCAGACGGAGAACATGGCTCCCTCGGGGTCGGCGAGCACGGCCATCCGCCCGGCGTCCATGACGTCGAACGGCTCCATCAACACGTTGCCACCCGCCTCACGGACCTTCGCGGCCGTCTCGTCGGCGTTGGACACCGCGATGTAGGTGTTCCACATCGCCATGGGCGGGGTGCCCGGGGGCGCCGACCCGACCGCGGCCACGTCGCCGCCGTGCAACCGACCGATGTAGTACTTGCCTTCGGAGTCGGGGGGCATCACGTCCTCGAACTCCCACCCGAGGAGTCCCCGGTAGAAGTCGAGGGAGGCCTCGGGGTCGGGCTGGCTGGTGTCCACCCAGCACGGGACGCCGGGAATGTAGTGATCTCGCTCGGGCATCGTTGCTCCCTCCCGCTCGTCGGAACGAATGCACCCTAGGTGGTCAGATCACGCTGCGTGCGACGGCGGCGCGAAGGTGGCCCGTACCCTGGATCGATGCCCGACCTGCAAGCAGCCATCGAGCGCTCGGCGGTGCGTGAGCACGAGGCCGAATGGTCGATCTCGGTGATCGACCGGGTGTCGGGCACCACGTTGGCCGAGCTCGATCCCGACGTCTGCGTGTCGACCGCGAGCATCGGCAAGCTGATCGCGCTCGTCGAGCTGGCCGAGCGGGTGAGCTGCGGCGAAGCCGCGCTCCAGACCGTCGTGGGCCGGATCGAGGCCGACCGCGTGGCCGACTCGGGGCTCTGGCAGCACCTCGTGGCCGACGAGCTCTGCCTGGCCGACGTCGCCATGCTGATCGGTGCGGTGAGCGACAACCTCGCCACCAACGTGTTGCTGCGCTACCTCGGCCTGGACGCGGTGCAGCGTCGGGGCCGCCTGCTGGGCCTGGAGGCGTCCCAGCTGCACGACCGTGTCCGCGACCAGCGCACCGCCGACGATCCACCCCGTCTCTCGTCCGGCACCGCCCGCGAGCTGGCCCGGCTCATGCGCGGGCTGACCCTGGACGAAGGCGCGCCGCTGAGCCCGGGTGTCGGCGGCCTCGTACTCAGCTGGCTGGTACCGAGCACCGACCTGTCGATGGTCGCCGGTGCCTTCGGTCTCGATCCGCTCGCGCACGCCGTTCGCGACCGCGGGATCCGGCTCTGGAACAAGACCGGCACCAACGTCGGCGTCCGCGCCGACGTCGGCATCGCCGAGGGACCCGAGCGCCAGGTCGCCTATGCCGTCCTCGTCAACTGGAGCGACGCGGCGACCCTGTCCGACCGCTCGCGGGACGACGTGCTCGACGGGATGCGGCAGATCGGCGAGGCGATCCGCGGCCTGGTGGCGCCGCGAGGCGCCCGGTCAGGTCGGTGACAGCGTCAGCTCGAGGACGGCCTCCAGGTCGGGATCGCTGTCCGGCGCAGTGTCGTCGAACAGCCCCCAGCGATCCATGAAGTCCGACGCCTCCGAGCCCAACTCACCATCCTTCGGTCCGGCCGGGAAGATGACCAGGACCGTCGCCGCGTCGGCCGGATCCAGCCGGGCCAGGACGTCGCGGGTCAGGCTCGGCGTGAACACGGCGGAGAGCCGCTCCACCGCCGCGACCGCGTCCTGCACCTGCTCGTGGGCGACCAGCTCACGCAGGCGGTCCTGCACCCGGGAGGTGATCTCGTCGTAGAAGCGCTGGGTGTACTCGTCGGGCGAGTGCGGGATCCCCTGGAAGCGATAGGCGTGCAGGACGGCGCGGCCGTAGAACGCCATGGCCTCGTCCGTCTGGTGGCATGCCCACAGCACGTCGCCGCTGGCCCGGCACAGGTTGGCGAGCAGCTCCTCGTCCCAGTCGTCGCCGTCGGCGACGAGCGCGCCCAGCCGGGTGCCCGAGCTCCGGAGCGCTTCGACGGCAGCGTCGCTGCGGCCCTCGTCGATGGCCAGGTCGGCGCGCTCGTACTGCAGCCACGCCTCCATCCAGCCGTCGTCCTGAGCGACGAATGCCTCCAGAGCCGCCCGGTAGTCCGCGTCGGCGCCGGGCGCGGGCGGGACCTGGTAGCGCTGGGTGTGCGCCATGAACACACGCAGCAGCGCTTTGGCACGGTCACCGTCGGGGTCGCGCAGCCGTCCGCCGCGTCCCAGGCCACAGAGCCGCTCGATCCGCTTCAGCCGCGCCCGGAGCTCGCCCCAACGGTCGGACACCTTGACATAGCCGGGCGGGTAGTGGTCGAGCAGGAAGGTCAGGGCCTCCCGGAGTTGCGCGTCCTCCTCGGGGACGGTCGACGACGGCTCGCGGGGGGACTCGTCGAACGGATCGTCAGCCCTGTGCCACTCCCACAGCAGGGTCCGGTTGAACTCGAACGGCTGGTAGCAGCCCCAGAAGTAGAAAGCCTCGAGGAACACGAGCACGAACCGAGCCCGGGTGAGCTCCCCTGCGTCCGGCAGGCTGCTGGAGTGGTACAGCCACTCGGACTTCGCGTGCTGCCAGTCCGGCCGCTCGTAGCGATACCAGCCGGCGTAGCCGTCGACCATGCCGTCTTCGATGTTCGTCAGCCGGTCGAAGTAATGGGCCGCGGCTTGGCGGTGCAGCTCCGCCCAGCGGCGGTTGTCGATGTCGCGTAGCTTGCGCACGAGGGCCCGCCGGATGAAGTCCCGCACGCGGAACTGCGCCCTTCCGGCCTCGTCGGTCGACCGGCGTATGAGATCCAGGCCCTGGAGCTGGGTGATGATCGTGGTGGTGCCGTCTTCACCGGCCCCGACCAGGTGTGCCAGCAGCGGCTCGTCGAAGGTGTTCGCCACCGCGCACGCCCGCACGGCGTCGGTCAGGTCCGAGCCGACCGAGCCGAGGATGAGGTCCACCAGCTCGGCCCACTGGGCCCAGGGCTCGTCCGGTAGGCGATCCAGGATCCGGCGCAGCTCGACGGCGTTGACCTCGGATGGCGGCAACTCACTGAGCATGCCGGCAACCAGCTTGACGCCACCCGGGTGGCCATCGGTGAAGCGGTGCGTGACCTCGACCATCTGGTCGTCGATGGGCTGAGGGTCGAAGCGGCGTCGCATGTAGTCGCCCACCTCGTCGCGGGTGAATGCCGTCAACTGGTGGACCGGTACCGGGCCGGGCTCGGTGAACGTGGCCCGAGCGGCCGGCGTGCACGCCAGCACCGTGACCAGCCGCGGCAGCTTGAGCACCATGTCGACCAGCCAGTCGCCGAGCCGGGTGCCGGCGACCACCTCGAAGTGGTCGACGGTGAGCAGCATGGTGTGGTTGGCACCCCAGGCCTGCCAAGCCTCGAGGAAGGCGTGATCGAGCTGGGCCTGCGAGGCACGGATCCGCTCCTTGACGGCCTGGTCGTCGAAGTACACGTTGGTCGTGAACTGGACGTTCTCGAACTGCGATTGCGAGGCGTCGACGTCGTTGCCGGCGATCGCCACCTTGACGTCGGAGCTCTGGACGTCGGCGAGACGCCGGAACTCGGCGAAGCCGCGGCGGTCACCCGTCAGCTCCGCCATGCGGGTCATGAACATGCGGGAGTGCTCGAAGGTCTGCCAGAGCGCGTCGGCGCTGGCCTCGGCCGCGTTGGGTTCGAAGCCGGCGTACCGCACGGCGACCGTGGCCATGTCCCGCGGCTCCGGGCTGACGACACCCCGCCGCTGCGCGCCCAGCGCGGCGACCCGTTCCAGGAACGAGGTCTTGCCGATGCCGTGCACGCCCGTGACCGCGAGCACCGCGCTGTCCTTGGCGTCGACCAGGGCGAGGACGTGCTCCGCCAGATCCTTGCGGCCGACGAACAGCGGCTCCATCGCTCAGTCCATCTTCACGTTCTTGAAGGAGGAGCCGCGGGAGCGGATGCGGTTGATGATCCCACCACGTGATCGCATCTTGACGTCGACAAACGTGCTGTCCCGGGAGTCGATCTCGCTGCCGGGCTTGGATTCGGCGCGCTCCCGCCGCAGGGTCACGGCCCGGATGACCACGACGACCACCACCAGGACGGCGAGTATCAGCGCGTAGACCTGGGCGTCGCCGGGGCCGAATATGGCGATGAGCGTGAGCAGCACGGCCGCGCCCATCCCGATGAGCAGGATGGGCTCGCCGCGCAGCAGGCGTATCACCGCGACCGGCGCCTCCACGAGGGCGCGCCAGCCCATCGGCTCCGTATCTCCGGACGCCCCGTCGGGCTCCTGGGTTCCCGCCATCGTTGTCTCCTCTCCCCGGGCGCGCCGGCGGCGTGCCCATCGGCCTGCCCTATAGATCCTCGGATCGGGTCGCGGATACGGCCAGGTCCAGCCGCTCGACCAGCCAGCGGCTCTGCCAGTCGCGTTCCGCGTCGTGGCCGTCCCGGCCAGGATCGAGGCCCGTGCGCTCATGGGCGGCACGAGCCGCGATGTAGGCGATCGTCGCGACCGGGCAGCTGTCGAGGTACTCGACCGCGTCGGCGACGTACAGCGCCAGGCGGGCGGCCTCGCGGTGCCCGGCGGCCAGGGCGCGGGCTGCGGCCGCGGCTCCGGCGTCGGCCAGCGCCGTGCGCCGGTCGGGATCGCCCAGGTCGCGAGACGACTCGAGCTCCTCGGCCCCGGCCTGATCGCCGGCCGCACGCAGTTCGGCGGCGGCGTGGTCGGCCGTGCGCCGGATGCAGTCGATCGCCAGCTCCCGCTCGGTCTCCGCCGACCAAGCCCCCACGCGGTCGAGCAGGCGGCCCCGGCGGGCGACGACCTTGTGGTCCGCGTCCGAGCCCGGGTGCACGCCGTCCAGGTCGATGGACCAGAGCTCGGGGAGCAGCCAGTAGGCCAGGTCTTCCGACCGGCAGGCGTGGATGCCGGTCCGGCAGGGCGTCACCGCGCCGCCGTCGACCCAGGCACCCTCGGCTCCGGCCCAGCGGTAGCCGGCGAAAGGGCTCACGGCTCCGGGGAGCAGGAACTTCCAGTAGGCGGTCACTGCGAGGCCCCTTCGGTCGCCGCGTCCTGCAACGCGTGGAGTGCCGCCCGCAGCCACTGGTTCTCGACGAGGCAGGGCGGGCACTGCAGCAGGTGCTGCTCGTAGAGGGTCGCGTCCTCGGGGTCGATCTGCCCGTCGTACCAGCGGCCGAGCAGGCGGTCGGCGGTGTGGCAGTCCGGCAGGGTGGCCGGCATCAGGACGCTCCTGCCGCCTCGGCCGCCAGCGCGGCCACGTAGGCGCGGCGCGCCGTGTCCACGAACGCGATCTGCTGGTCGACCGTCCCGGCCAACAGCTCGTGGAGGTCCTCGACGGGGATGCCCGCGGCGTCGTGGGCGACCAGCGCCAGCCGCATGGCGGGAGGCAGACGCCGCAGCGCCCGCACCACCGCATCCCGGCCTAAGGACGCGGGATCCGGGACCTCGGGGGGATCGTCGGCTCGCCAGCCGGCCCAGCGGTGGTCGGGCTCGAAGTACGACGCGGCCGGGGCCGGCGGGTCGGCCGAGCTCTGGTCGAGGTCGCCCCGATCGGCCAGCTCCGCCACCGCCGCGCTGATCAGCGCGCACCGCTCCGAGACCGTGCCGGCCGCGCTCTGGTGGTCGGGCGCGGCGACGGCGGGCCCGTCGGCCCCGCGGCGGGACAGCACCGCGGCGAGCAGCCGTCCCAACGAGGCGGCGGACACGCCGGCCGAACCGTCGCCCGCGCTCACGTGGCCGCTCCCGTCAGCAGCCCCTCGGGCCACAGGTCCGGCGGCAGCAGCCGCACGGGCCCGCCCGCCTCGGGCTCCACCTGGGCGAGCACCGCGGCCAGCTGGTCGTCGGCGGGATCGGGCTCGCCTTCGCACACCGCGAAGTATTCGGCCAGGAACGCGTGCACGACGGTGCGGTCCACCTCGGTGGCGGTCGCGCCCAACGCCAAGAGCAGGAGGTGAGGGACCCGCTCGCCGCCGGGCTCGAGCGCCGGCTGGACGTGCTCGATGTCGAGGAGGCGAGCCCCTTCGCGCGCGTAGAAGCGCAGCCGGGCCACGGGATCGCCGTGGGTCGTCGAGCTGTGCCAGCGCGGGTCCTCGACCTCGAGCAGCACCAGCGCCGACGGAGCGGCGCGGCTCCAAGCGTCGAGAGCGGTGGCGACCAGGGCGCGCCCGACGCCGCGGCCGCGCTGGTCGGGCCGGCTGGCCAGGTAGCCGATGAGCAGGATCTCGCCGGCGGGGTAGTACTCGCCGAGGAGGCACGCGACGGGCTCGCCCTCGTCGACGGCGACGAAGCCCAGGTCGACCCCGTCGGGTCCGACCTCGGCCTGGACGGCTTCGCGCTCGATCAGCTCGTTGGGCGGGAACGACGGCTGGAGGACGGTCCGGTACAGCACGTCGACCGTGCTGTCGCTCACCTCCCGCAGGGACACGATCGTCGGGCCGCGCCCATCGAGATCTCGCGACGTCCCACCAACGCCCGCGCTCACGCCCTTATCCTCGTGCCCCGGCGCGCGGATGTCCACCGCGCCTTGGCTAGCGGCGGGCGTCCCGGCGTGCCTGCCGGCGTGCACCCTCCGCCAGCGACGACGCTTCGCGCTTGCGCCGGGCCGGCGACTTCGCCGCGGCGCGCTTGGCGGTCGGAGGCGGTTGGCTGTCCTCCGGTCGTTGGGCCGGGGCCGGTCCCGTGCCGTCGCTGCGAGCCGCGGCGAGCCGTTCGGCCTTGAGCTCGGCCGCGCTGCGCCGGGCGGCCTTGGCCAGCGCCGTGCTCACGCGGGCCAAGGCGACCTCGAAGACCTCGGCCTTGTCCCGGGCCCGCTGACTCCGTGAGTAGGCCGCGCCCCGGGACCGGGCCGTCTGCACCTTGGTCCCGGCCCCGCGGCGGTACTGCCCGACGTGCTTGTTGCGCGCCCGCCGCACACGCGTGTGCAGGTCGAGCAGCGCGTCCTCGTCGAGCCCGGCCAGCTCGGGCGGCTCCGTCTCGCGGAGGATCATCAGCTCTGCGTCAGTCATTCCCTGGGGTAGTGCCATCTTCGACCTACCTGCCTTCGCTGGAGATTGGCCCTTTATACGCTCGTTGCCATGGGCCTTCGAGTGATCGTGTGACCCCGCCTCCCCGGATGTTCGTCGTAGTCACGGGCCCGCCCGGGAGCGGGAAGTCGACGACGGGCTGACCCGCAGCTAGGTCGAGGGGACGCGGAAGGCCCACACCATGGCGGCAGGTGTGTCGCGGCCGGCCGCGGCGGAGGCGGCAGGACACCAGAGCTGCGCCAGCGGGCCGCCTTCACCCGCTACGAGGCCCCACCGCGGCTCCAGGCAGGTCACGATCTCGAGACCGGCCTCGTGGGCGGCTCGGATGTAGTCGCTCGCGAAGTTGCGCGTGGCAGGCATCCGCCGGCCGCCTGCGTAGGCGACCCCGCCGAGGTAGAGCGACAGCACGTGGATGTCGCTCGTGATGATCGAGCCCCCCGGCCGGACCACCCGCGCCAGCTCGGTGAAGGCGGCGTCGAGGCGGGGGAGGTGGGTCAGGGCCAGCGTGCAGACCGCGGCGTCGACGCTGTCGCGGGGCAACGGCAGGGCCCGGAGGTCCGCCTGCACGCGCCGGCCGGATCCGAGCGCGAGCATCTCGGGCGTGACGTCGAAGGCGACCACGTCGTGGCCTCGCTCGGCGAGATACGCGGCATGGCGTCCGGTGCCGCTGGCGACATCGGCGACGCGCCCTACCGGAAGCGAGTCCAGCAAGGGTCGGACCGCGGACTCCTCCGCTCCGAAGAGCGGGTTGTCGTCGCCGTCGTAGGACTCCGCCCAGATCGCGTAGCCCTCACGCACCGAGATGTCGCCTATCTCGGGGAGCGGGGTCTCATGGTCGATGGCAGCGACGATGCGCCGCACTTCGTCCAGCCGCCCCTCTACGAACCCACCACCCAGGTCATCCCCGGCCACGTGCCTCAGCAGCGCAACGCCTTCGAGGCCGAGCAACCACGCAGCATCTTGGCGGCGGAGACTCACATGGCGACCATAGGACCCGCACCGCCCCGGGCTCGCGAAAGATCGCCGGGATCAGCGGCGACGGCGCGACGCGACGAGGGGACCCCGAAGGGTCCCCTCGTCGCGCGTAGCGCGTGGATCAGTCTCGCCGGGGCGGGATCAGCGAAGACCCAGCGCGCGCGAGCAAGCCGGCCAGGCACCCCAGCCCTGCTGGCTCCGCAGGTTCTCGGCCACGCGGATCTGCTCTTCCCGCGACGCAGTGGCGGGGTTGCCCGACCCACCGGCAGCCCTCCAGCTGCTCTGCGAGAACTGCAGGCCGCCGTAGTAGCCGTTGCCGGTGCTGATGGCCCAGTTGCCGCCGGACTCGCACTGGGCGAGACGGTCCCACACGGTGCCACCGGCCGAGCTGCTGGCCGAGGTCGTCGCCCGCGGCCGGCTCGGCGCGGGGGCTGACCGCTGCGGGGCCGGAGCCTGCGTGCGCGTCGGCCGGACGGCGGCGGGCGCGGTGGCGCTCAGGTCGATCACCTGGCCGACGTAGATGAGGTCGGGGTTGCGGATGCCGTTGCCGGCGGCGACCTCACGCCAGTTGTCGGGGGCGAGCCGGGACAGGGTGTCACCGGGCTTCACGGTGTAGGGCGTGCTGGCACCGGCGACCCCGGCGAAGCCGACGAGGCCCACGGTGGCGATGGCGGCCGCTGCCGCGGCGCGCCGGATCATTCGTTTGCGCAAGGGGATGTCCTTCTGCTCTGGGCCCGCCCCAGCTCGATGCGCGCACCCCAGGGCACGGACGCTGTTTCCCAGCTAGAGGACCCTGCCGGCGTGCTCAAAGCAGCCGGCAACGGCGCGGCGGGCCATGTCCAGCCACATAGAGACACGAACGACCACCCTGCGTCAGGAGTGGTGACTACTCTCTGCGGCGGCTATCGTCACCCTTCCGTAATCTAAGCAATGGGTTAGCAATGTCATCGCTGCGGCATGGGGACAACGAAACGGCGTCCGGGCCACTCGTCGGACGGGCAGAGACGATCACTGGGCTCGAGGCCCGGCTGCTCGGCGACGAGCCGCGCGGCGTGGTCCTGGCCGGGCCGCCCGGCGTCGGTCGCACGGCGGTGGCGCGTACCCTCGTGGGCCTCGCCGGTGAGCACGGCGTCGACACCGCGTTCGTGACCGCCACCCGCGCGGCGTCACGCGTGCCGTTCGGCGCCATGGCGCGGCTGCTGCCCGCTGATCCCGCCCGGGCGGCGGACGGCGACCGGGCTCCGTGGCTCTTGTGCCGCACGCTCGCGGCCCTGGCCGAGCGGGCCCGGGGCCGGCGCCTCCTGCTCGTCGTCGACGATGCCCACCTGCTCGACGACGCCTCGGCCACCCTGGTGCACCACGTCGCGGCCGGGGACGCCGCGGTCGTGCTCGCCACGGTGCGCACCGGGGAGCCCGCGCCCGACCCCGTCGTCGCGCTGTGGCGGGACGAGCTGTGCACGCGGGTCGAGCTCGACCCGCTCGGCCCCGACGGGATGGGCGAGATCGTGCGCGACCTGCTCGGCGGGGCGGTCGACCCCGCGTCGGTCGTGCAGCTGGCGGCCCGCAGCCAGGGCAACGTTCTGTTCCTCCGGGAGCTCGTCGCGGGGGCACTCGACGACGGCCGGCTGCGCGACGACGGCGGAATCTGGCGGCTCGAGGGCGAGCTGACGCCCTCGTCGCGGCTCACCGAGCTCGTGGAGGCGACCGACCTCGCCGGCCTGGGCGACGACGAGCGGGCGCTCCTCGAGGTCGTCGCCCTGGGCGAGCCGGTCGGGGCCACCGAGCTGGAAGCCCTCGCCGATCCGTCGCTGGCCGAGGACCTGGAACGCCGCGGCCTGCTCGCGGGCGAGCTCGACGGCGACCGTCTGCGGGTCCACATCGCCCACCCGCTGGTCGGCGACGTCGTGCGGGCCCGCACTCCCGCGATACGGGCCCGCGCCATCGTCGACACGCTGGCCGATGCCGCCGTGCGTCGCGATCCCACCGACCACGACGACGTCCTGCGGCTGGCCACGCTGGGCCTGTCGTCCGGCGAGCCCGACGCCGGCGTGCTGCTCGACGCGGCCGCCATCGCCCGCGACCGATCCGACCTGCCCCGGGCCGAGGCGCTCGCCCGGGCCGCCGCCGACGCCGGGGCCGGCTTCGATGCCGCCCTCCTCGCCGCGCAGGCAGCCGCGCTGCAGGGCCGGGTCGAGGAAGCCGAGGCCGACCTAGCCGCGCTCATCGCCGACGCCTCGGACGACCACGAGCGCAGCCGCGCCGCGCTGGCCCTGTTCGACACCGCGGTCGTGTGGTCCGCCCGAGACGGCGGCGACGTGCTCGGCCGCGCCGCGGCCGCCGTCGACGACCCGGCGTGGCGCGACCGCCTCGCCGCCCGGCAGCTGGCGCTGGTGCTGCTCGCCGGCGGCCCGCGCGCCGCCCTCGACGCCGCCGCCGGCCGGCGCAGCGGGGGCGACCGGGAGGCGAGAGAGGTCGCCCGCGTCGTCCGGGCGGACGCGCTGGTCCGCACCGGCCGGCTCGACGAGGCGCTGGCGATGACCACCGACGACCCCGCCGGGCCCGACCCGGCCGCGGTGACGGGTGAGGGTCTGAACTGGTCGCCCTGGTGGCAGGCGGTCGTGCACGCCGAAGCGCTCGCGCACGCAGGGCGGTTCGCCGAGGCCGACGAGCTGGCCGCGAGCCACCACGCCTCGGCGCTGGCCCGCGGGGCGGTCGACGCGCAGGCGGCCTTCGCCGTGCTCGCGCCCACTGCCGTCACCGACCGGGGCGGCGTGCGCACCGCCGCGGCGCGGGCACGCGAAGCGCTGGCGCTGCACCGGCGCCTCGGCCGGGACGTCCTGGTCCGGCGCGACCTCATC
>DASRJN010000152.1:0-7276 GCA_035649455.1 Acidimicrobiales bacterium | reverse complement strand
CCACCAGGTTCGCGGCCGACGGCGGCAGGGGGACGTCATGGCCCTCGGGCGCGAAGGCGATGGTGTAGGCCTCGCCGTCCGCCCGGAAGCGGATGCCCGTCATGTCGCCGGTGGCGATCTGCGGGTCGCCACCGGCGGCGGCGTCGTCCCACTTGGCCACCATGACCCGGGCGGGCCGGCCGTTGCACTCCTCCCCGTCGTGCCACGTGACGCCGTCCACCTCCAGCGCGCCGTCCTCCAGGTCGATCCGGGCGCCGTCCAGGAACGCACCCAACGTCGCGTGGGCGCCGGCGCCCTCGTCCGAGACGGGGTGGATGTGGATCACGCCGTCGCCATGGGTGTGGATCCCGACCGGGCTCTCGAACGTCGGGACGTCGGCCAGGAACTCGTCGCACACGAAGACCCCGAACGCGGCGTGCCAGTGGTCTTCGTTGACCACGGGCGCCACGGCGTCGTCAGCGGACGGCGACGCGTCCGGCCCGTCACCCTTGTCGGTGCAGCCGGAGCCGGCCACGATCACGATGGCGGCCGGCACCGCCCCCCAGCGGGCGAGCCTCACCTGCGGTCACTTCTCGTCGTAGCCGCCCATGTTGGCGTTGGGGCGAGCCTGCGACACGAGGTCGAGGACCGCGTGGCCCAGCACCTCGGGGTCGTCGTCCGGGTTCTCGATCGAAGGGCCGCGGTGCCAGCCCTCGGACACCGACAGCATGCGGCCGGTCACGTCGAACACCCGGCCGGTCACGCCGGAGGAAAGGGGGCTGGCCAGCCAGCACACGATGGGGGCGATGTGCTTCGGCGACAGCTGCTCCTTGGCCTCGTCGGGCAGCTGGCCCATGCCCAGGTCCTCGGTCATGCGGGTGAGGGCGGCCGGGGCGATGGCGTTGACGGTGACGCCGTACCGGGCCAGCTCCTTGGCCGCGATGATCGTGAAGCTGGCGATGCCGGCCTTGGCCGCGCCGTAGTTGGTCTGGCCGACGTTGCCATAGATGCCCGAGGGCGAGGACGTGTTGATGATGCGCCCGTCGACCTCATCGCCGGCCTTGGACCGGTCGCGGAAGTGGTTGGCCGCGAAGTGGGTGGGAGCGAAGGTCCCCTTGAGGTGGACCTTGATGACCGCGTCCCACTCGCCTTCGGTCATGTTGACCAGCATGCGGTCGCGCAGGATGCCGGCGTTGTTGACGAGGACGTCGAGCTTGCCGAAGTGCTCGACGGCGGTGCCGATGAGCTTCTCGGCCCCCGCCCAGTCGCTGATGTCGTCGGTGTTGGCGACCGCCTGGCCGCCGGCGGCGACGATCTCGTCGGCCACCTGCTGCGCGGGCCCGGTGTCGCTCGCTCCGGTGCCGTCCATGGACCCACCGAGGTCGTTGACCACGATGCTGGCGCCCTGCGCGGCCATCAACAGCGCGTGCTCGCGGCCGATCCCTCGGCCCGCTCCCGTGATGATCACGACCCGGCCGTCGCAGATGCCCATCGCAGTGTCCCCTTGTGTCCTAACGGTCTGCCGCCCGCGGGGAACGTAGCAGCGCGACACTGTTCGCAGTGAAAGACGTCCATCAGTGCCCGTACTGCGAGTGTCGGTTTGTTTCTCGCAACGAGCTCGAGGATCACATGGCCGTGGACCACCCCCGGTCCGTCGAAGACGACACCGAGCCGACCCGCGGCGCAAGCAGTCCACCACGGTGACCCCGCACGCGGCGTGGTTAGATCGGCCGACCTTCCGCGTGGCAGGGTAGGCCGTCGTGGACGGGAAAGAAGGTAAGCCCGCGCCCGCGGGCGCGGACGCTGGGGCCCCGACCGAGACCTCGGCCCCAGACGATCACTCGCGCCCGGGCGCCGATCGATCCGAGGCTGGCCAGGCGCCGCCCGACCCCCCTACGCCCGCCACTGCCACCCCTGATGGCGGACCCGCGAGCGGCGCCCCGGCCGCCGGGCCCACGCCGGGGGACGGGAACGGCGGCGTGACGCGACCCCGGGCGGCCGGTGTGCGCAAGTCGACCACCCGACCGGCGACGACCAGCTATCCGGCACCCGGGACCAAGACCGCAGCGGCCGCCCCCCAACCTCCCGCCCCCGGCCCGGCGCCCACCACACCCAGCCCGGCTCCCGAAGCCGCCGCGCCACCGCCGCCCCCCACACCGAGCCCGGCACCCGAAGCCGCCCCGCCACCGCCGCCCCCCGCGGCCAGCCCGGCGCCCGACGGCGCCACAGCCCCAGCCGCGGAACAACCGCCCGCCACGACCAGCTACCCGGCACCCGGGACCAAGACGCCGCCAGCCGCCCCGACACCCCCACCCCCCACACCCAGCCCCACGCCCGACGGCGCCCCAGCCCCAGCCGCGGCCATGCCGCCGGCACCGCCCATGCCCGCCTACGGGGCGGACCGGCCGGAGGACGGGGAGGCGCATGCGGCCCGCCCCGGCGCGGCCGGGGGCACCCTGGTGCTCGGCGGCGCGGCCGCAGCCGAGGGCCGGACCACCGGGCCCACACCGCGCATCGGGGGGCCCGGGCCCGCCGGGGCGCGAGTGCCGGGGGCCGGTGACGACGCCACGCCGGCCGGCGACGGCGAGCAGGCCGGCGGCCGGCACTTCGCGGGGACCGCGGCCGGCAAGCTGCTGGCCGGACGGTGGACGTGGAAGCGGCCGTCGTGGACCGCGCTCGGCGTCGCGGTGCCCATCGCGGTCGTCGTCCTCCTGCTGGTGAGCTGGGCCGTCGACACCGCGGCGCTGTCCGGCCAGGTCATGCGCAACGTCGAGGTGGCCGGCCGGCCGGTGGGCGGGCTCGGCGAGGCGTCGCTGCCCGAGGTCATGACCGACATCGGAGACGAGCTGGCCGCCCGGCCCGTGCGCATCACCGCCGAGGACAAGGTGTACGACACCACGGCCGGCGAGCTGGGCCTCTCCATCGATCCCGAGGCCACGTCCGAGGCCGCGCTGGACGCGGGGCGCAGCGACTCCCTGTTCGTGCGGCCCTTCACCTGGCTGGGCTCGTTCTTCAGCCCCCGCCAGGTCGACGTGCACTACTCGGTGATGCAGTCCCAGCTGCAGGCCAAGATGTCCGAGCTCCAGGGCCCCGACCTCACCGTCGCCCACCCGCCCACGATCCAGCTCGCCGACTCGGGGTTCGTCCTCGTCCCCGGGGTGCCGGGGCGGGGCGTCGACACCGAGGACGTGGCCGCCCAGCTCCCGCGCCGGGCGGCCGAGACGCCCGAGGGCACCATCGAGATCGAGACCGACATGGTCCCGGTGTCGCCGCCCTACACCGACCAGGACGCGCAGGCCCTGGCCGACCGGGCCAACCAGATGACCGCCAACGGCCTCGCGCTGACCGCCGGGGAGACCACCGTGCAGGTCGACCCGCAGACGCTCCGATCCTGGATCGGGCCCACCACCGCCAACGGCGCGCTCGACCTGGCCATCAACCCCGACCTGGTCAACCCCGCCCTGCCGGGGTTGTTCGCCAGCCTGTCAGCCGACGCGGTGGACGCCCGCTTCGACCTCCAGAACGGCGTGCCCGTCGTCATCCCGTCCCGCCAGGGCGTCGCCTGCTGCGGCGCCAACAGCGCCGACATCGTGTGGCAGGCCCTGAACAACGGCCAGTCGCCCGCCGCCCTCGAGGTCCAGGTCACCGAGCCCGCGCTCACCACCGAAGCGGCCCAGGGCCTCGGCATCACCCAGCCGGTGGGCGGCAACAACGCGTGGCGCGACGGCGGTCCCACCACCGCCGGGCCGGGCTTCACCACCTACCACGCCGCGGGCGAGCCCCGCGTCACCAACATCCACCGGATCGCGGACATCGTGCGAGGGGCGGTGATCATGCCCGGCGAGACCTTCTCCGTCAACGACTACGTCGGGCCGCGCACCACCGCCAAGGGCTTCGTGGAGGCCGGGGCCATCCGGGATGGCCTGCACGTGCCCGAGGTGGGCGGGGGCGTGTCCCAGTTCGCCACCACCACCTTCAACGCCGCCTACTTCGCCGGCCTCGACATCCTCACCTACCAGGCGCACACCGAGTCGTTCTCGCGGTACCCGCCGGGGCGGGAGGCGACCATGGGCTACCCCAGCCCCGACCTCAAGATCCGCAACAACTCGCCCTACGGCATCATGATCTGGACGTCCTACACCGGGACCAGCCTGACCGTGACGCTGTACTCGACGCCGTACGCCACCGGCGCGCAGACCGGGATCTCCGAGTCGATGAACGGCGCCTGCCGCGTCGTCACGACCACCCGCACCCGCACGTTCCCCGACGGCCACACCGAGAACGACACGTTCCGGGCTCAGTACCGGCCGGGCGAGGGCCTGACCTGTTGAGCAGGGTGGACGCGGTCGTCGTCGGCGCCGGCCCGGCCGGAGCGGCGGCGGCCATCACCCTGGCGCGGGCCGGGCGCGAGGTCGTCATGGTCGACAAGGCCCGCTTCCCGCGGGACAAGATCTGCGGTGACGGCCTGACCACCGGCGCGCTGCGCCTGCTGGAGGGCCTCGGCCTCGACCCCGCGTCCGTGCCGTCGTGGCAGGCGGTGGAGGACGTCGTGGTGCGCGGGCCGGCCGGCCACCAGGTCTCCTTCCCGCTCCCCCACGGCCGCGGGACGTACGCGGCGGTCGCCCGCCGGACCGAGCTCGATGCCGCCCTGGTGGACCGGGCCCGAGCCGCAGGGGTCACCGTCAGGGAAGGCCACGGCTGCACCGGGGCGGCCGAGCATGCCGACCGGGTGGTGGTGGACGTCGAGGGGCCTGACGGGCCCGGCGCGATCGAGGCGCCCTACGCGGTGGCGGCCGACGGCATGTGGTCGCCGGTGCGCAAGCACCTGGGCCTGGCCACGCCCGGCTACCGGGGCGAGTGGCACGCGTTCCGCCAGTACTTCACCTCCGTGGGGCCCCGGGCGGCCGACCTGGTCGTGTGGTTCGAGCCCGACCTACTGCCCGGCTACGCATGGTCATTCCCGCTCCCGGACGGGCGGGCGAACGTCGGCTTCGGCATCCAGCGGGGCGGGAAGGTGGCCCGCATCCAGGACATGGCCGGCATCTGGCGCGAGCTGCTCGACCGGCCCCACATCCGGGAGGTCCTGGGCGACGATGCCACGCCCGAGTCGCCGCATCGGGCGTGGCCCATCCCCGCCCGCATCGACGAGGCGGTGCTCGCCGGACGGCGGACCCTGTTCGTGGGCGACGCGGCGGCCGCCACCGACCCCCTGACCGGCGAGGGGATCGGCCAGGCGCTGCTCACCGGCATCCTGGCGGCCGAGGCGGTGCTGGGCGGACCGGGCCCCGGCACGGTGACCGCGACCTACCGCCGGCGCGCCCGCAGCGCGCTCGTGGCCGACCACCGCATGTCCATGCTGCTGATCCGGGCAGTGCGCCATCGCAAGGGCGTGAGGGCGGGGATGCGGCTGGCCGGGGCCACGGGGTGGACCCGGCGCAACTTCGCCCGGTGGCTGTTCGAGGACTATCCCCGGGCTCTCCTGGCCACCCCCCGCCGCTGGCACCGGGCGATGTTCACGGGCGACGGTGCATACACCACGGAGCGGGCGGATGGCCGCTCCGGCACCTGATCTTTGCTTCGGCATCACCCAGGGTTCACATTCCCGCCATTACGCCGACACCAGGCGCGCCTAGCGTGGTCGTCGCGGACACCGGGCGGGTGCGGTCATCCCCCTCCGACCGACACCGAGGCCCGTGATCCGCCAGTGGCCGACTGCGGCGGTGCGGCCACCCCCAACCAGCATCCGGCGCTCCCCGCCCCCCGGGGTGCGCCGGTTGCGCGTCCGGGGACGTGTCACGATGCGGCGATGGAGCGGGTGTCGGTCATCGGCAACAGCGGGTCGGGCAAGACCACGCTGGGGCGGCACCTGGCGGAGGCCCTGGACGCGCCGTTCGTCGAGCTGGACGGGATCTTCCACCAGCCGGGCTGGACCGAGCTGCCGGCGGAGCAGTTCCGCGAGCGGCTGTCCGCCGTCGTGGCCGGCGACCGCTGGGTCATCGACGGCAACTACTCGGCGGTGCGTGACCTGGTCTGGGAGCGGGCCGACACGGTGGTGTGGCTGACCCTGCCCCGCTGGCTGGTCACCGCCCGGGTGCTGCGGCGAACCGTGGGGCGGGGCGTGCGGCGGGCCGAGCTGTGGAACGGCAATCGCGAGGAGCTCCGCAACCTGTTCTCCCGTGACCCCATGCAGTCGATCGTCCTCTTCTCGTACCGCAACCACCACGGCAGCATCCGGCGCTACGAGCGGCGCCTCGCCGATCCCGCCCAGGCGCATCTGCACGTGGTGCGCCTGCGGTCGCGGCGCGAAGTGCGTGCTCTCCTCGACCAGGTGCGGCAGCCGTCCACTTGACCGGCCGGTCAAGTGCCGGTCAGCATCGGATCATGCTGCGCACCCGCCTGACCGACGCCCTCCAGATCGAGCACCCGGTGATGCTCGCGGGGATGGGCGGGGTGTCGTACCACGCCCTGGCCACCGCGGTCAGCGAGGCCGGGGGCTTCGGCTGCCTCGGCGCCTCCACGATGAGCGACGACCAGATGCGGGACGAGATCGCCGCCGTCCGCCGGGGCACCGACAAGCCGTTCGGCGTCGACCTGCTCACCGCTCTCCCCCGGGGCCTGGAGGACAAGGTCGACGACATCATCCGGGGCGGCGCCACCGCCTTCGTCGCCGGACTGGGCGTCCCCCGCGAGGTGGTGGACCAGTGCCACGCGGGCGGCCTGGTGGTGGTGAACATGTGCGGCAAGGTGCGCCACGCCGTCGCCGCGGTCGACGCGGGATGCGACATCGTGGTGGCCCAAGGCACCGAGGCCGGCGGCCACACCGGGCGGGTCGCCACCATGGCCCTCGTCCCCCAGGTGGTCGACGCGGTGGGCGACCGGGTCCCCGTGGTGGCGGCGGGCGGCATCGTGGACGGCCGGGGCCTGGCCGCGGCGCTGGCGCTCGGCGCCGACGGCGTGTGGGTCGGCACCCGCTTCATCGCCACCCCCGAAGCCCGCAGCGTGGCCGGCTACAAGGACAGCCTGGTGCGCAGCCACGAGGACGACACGGTGGTGACCAGGGCCTACACCGGCAAGACGTGCCGGGTCATCGCCAACCGCTACACCCAGTCCTACGAGGAAGGCGAGCTCCAGCCCGAGCGCTTCCCCCAGCAGGTCCTCCGCTCCATGAACGACGGCGCCAACCACCTGGGCGGCGACGAGACCACCCCCGGGGTCGACCCCGAGCGCGAGTTCTTCCCCGCCGGCCAGGGCGTGGGCGCCATCGACGGCTTGGTGCCGGCGGCGGACCTGGTGGCAC
>DASRJN010000151.1:0-8399 GCA_035649455.1 Acidimicrobiales bacterium | reverse complement strand
CGGCCGGCCCGGTGGTGGCGGTGGGAGGCCGCACCCAGTGGGACGTGGGCGTGGCGGATCCGGAGGCGGCGGCCACGGCCCGCCCGGTGGCCGCCCCCGCGGGCGTGGTGGCGGTCGAGGCCGCGGACATGACCGTGCGGGTGGGGGCGGGCACCCCGGTGTCCGACCTCGACGCCGCCCTGGCCGAGGTGGGTCAGACCGTGGCCGTGCCGGACTGGCCCGGCGCCACCGTGGGCGGCGTCCTGGCGGTGGGCCACAGCGGGCTGCGCCGGCTGGGCTGGGGGCCGGTGCGCGACACCGTGCTGGAGGTGCGGTACGTGTCCGCCGAGGGCACCGTGGTCAAGGCGGGCGGCCCGACGGTCAAGAACGTGTCGGGCTTCGACCTGTGCCGCCTGCTGGTGGGCTCGCTCGGCACCCTGGGCCTGGTGTCCGAGGTGGTGTTGCGCACCCGGCCGCGCCCGGCCGCATCACAGTGGCTGGCGGGCGAGGCCGACCCCTTCGCCCTGCTCCACAGCCTGTACCGCCCGGCTTCGTTGCTCTGGGACGGCACGACCACGTGGGTGCTGCTGGAGGGCCACCCCGCCGACGTCGAGGCCCAGGCCGCGACGTGCGCCGGCCTGGCCCCGGTGGCGTCCCCACCGGACCGGCCGCCCCATCGCTGGTCGCTGCGGCCCTCGGCCTTGGCGACGCTGCCGGGCGACGGGCACGGTCCGTTCGTGGCCGAGGTGGGCGTGGGCGTGGTCCACCGCGACGTCGCCGCTCCCGCCCGCGAGGTCGACCCACCGGTAGCTGCCCTCCACGCTCGGATCAAGGCGCTGTTCGACCCCACCGGCCGGCTGGCCCCCGGCCGGGACCCGCTGGCGGCGAGGGCCTGATGGACCTCGGCATCCGCGACGACGAGCTCGCCACGTGCGTGGCCTGTGGCTTGTGCCTGCCCCATTGCCCCACCTATCGGGTGACGGGCGAGGAGGCCCTGTCGCCCCGCGGCCGGGTGGCTGTCATGCGCCAGGTCCAGTGGGACGGCGCCCATCCCGACGCCTCATTCGCCTACTCGCTGGAGACGTGCGTGCAGTGCCGCGGCTGCGAGACGGCGTGCCCGTCCGGGGTCCCCTTCGGCCACCTGATCGAGCCCGCCCGCGAGACGCTGGCCGACGGCGTCCTACGCCACCCGGCACCTCGGCCGCTGCGCCTGGCGATCCGGTCCCTGCGCTGGCATCGCCTGGTGCTGGCCGGCTCGACGCTGCTCGCGCTGGCCCAGCGGCTGCGCCTGCTCCCGGCCCGCCTGTCCCGGCGCCTCGGCCTCCCGGCCCGCCTGCCGTTGCGCCGCCCCCGCCTGACCGCGTCGGGCGCCGGCGTCTGGCTGTTCACCGGCTGCGTCATGGACGCCTGGATGCGCGACGTCCACGCCGACGCCCAGCGGGTGGTGGAGGCCACCGGCACGAGCGTCGCCCTCCCGCCTTCCGGCGCCGCCTGTTGCGGTGCCCTGGCCCAGCACGCCGGGATGGGCCGCGAAGCCCGAGCCGCCGCCCGCCGCACCATGGCCGCCCTGCCCGGCGACACGCCGATCCTGGTCGACTCGGCCGGCTGTGGCGCCATGCTCAAGGACTACGGCCACCTGCTCGGCACCCCCGAAGCCGAGGCGTTCGGCGCCCGGGTCCGGGACATCCACGAGTGGCTGGCCGAGCGCATGCCCGACATCACCGTTGCCGTCCCCGAGGCCGAGCGGCCGGTGGTGGCCGTCCAGGACCCGTGCCACCTCCGCCACGTCCAGCGCGCCCACGCCTCGGTCCGCACGGTCCTGGCTCCGGTGGCCACGCTCGTGGAGCTGGACGACGAGGGCCTGTGCTGCGGCGCGGGCGGGGCCTACGCGGCCGTGCAACCGGCTCTGGCGACCGCCATCCGCGACCGGAAGCTGGCCGCCATCGCGCGCGCCGGCGCCCCGCTGGTGGCCTCCGCCAACCCGGGCTGCGCCATCCACCTCGCCGCGGCCGGCGTCGACGTCGTGCACCCGTGCACCCTGCTCGCCCGGGCCCTCACGGACCGGTGAGATCGTCGGGGACCTCGGGCAGGATGCTCTCCAGGTAGGACCGCGCGGCCTGGCGGGTGCCGATGTCGCGCCCGGCCCGCTCGGACATGAGCCAGCGGTGCTCGAGGACCTCGTGGAACACCTCTACCGGGTCGAGCTTGCCGGCCAGGTCGGCGGGGATGGCGCGGACCACCGGGTCGTACACCTCGGCCAGCCAGCGGTTGGCTGCCACCACCTCGGGCACCGGCGAGCCGTCGGTCGACTCCATCCACGCCCGGAACGAGGCCAGGTCGTTGAGCAGACGGCGGGCCTGGTTCTCCTGGGCCACGAGGCCGGTGCGCCGGTGGAGCAGGGCGCGGTGGTGGCCGGGCTCACGCACCCGGGTGGTGACCCGCAGCCGGGCCTTGCCGCTCGGTCCGCCCGCGACGAGCTCGATCTCGTCGACGTCGAAGCCCAGGTCGTTGAGCCGGGTGATCCGCTCCGCCACCCGCTGGCGCTCCTCGCCCGGCACCACCTCCCACTCGCCGGTCAGCTCGTCCCACAGGGCCTGGTAGCGGGCGGTCAGGTCGCCCGCCATGCCCACAGGGTCGACATCGGCGGCCAGCGTCCCGCTCGCCTCCAGGTCGAACAACTCGCCCGCGATCCGTTCGCCCGCCAGCTCGACGTCATGCTCCCGCTGGCCGTCGCTGAGGGAGGGATGCAGCTCGGACGTCTCGACGTCCACCACGTAGGCGGCCAGCGCCCCCGCGTCGAGGCGGAACAGGGTGTTGGACAGCGAGCAGTCGCCCCAGAAGAACCCGCTCAGGTGCAGCCTCACGAGCAGCTCGACCTGGGCGTCGACGAGCCGCGTGCGAGGGTGCAGGCCGCGCGGCTGGCTGAACAGGGCGCGGTAGGTGGTCGAGAAGTCCAGGTAGCGGGTGACCAGCGCGGCGTCCATGTCGACGCCCCGGTCGATGGCGACGCCCAGCACCTCGACCGCGGGGATGCCCAGGTCGGCCAGCCGCCGCAGCAGCCGGTACTCCCGCCGGGCCAGGTGCTCGGGCAGCGCCTTGACCACCCACAGCGCCCCGCCCTCGGACACGAACCGCACCACATGCCGATGCAATCCCGCGCCCCGCGGCGTGACCAGCCGCGGGTCGTCCCAGTCCTCCAGTGGCGTGGTCCACGGGAGGGTCAGGAGCCCGGCGCTCTCCGGCGCCGGCGTGGTGAAGATGAAGCGCATGGCCTGACCGCCCGCCATGCCGGAGGCTACGCCACCGAACGGTCCTCCTGGGCCGGCTCCCGCAGGTCGAAGACGCGGTAAGCGTGGCCGATGACCTGCTGGGCCACGTTGCGGACCCGGATGCCGCCCGGGGTCACGCCCCGCTCGCTGCCCCGGTGGGCGTGGCCGTGGAGGATCAGGTCGGCGCCGGCGGTGTCGATGGCCTCGGCCAGCAGGTGGCTGCCGAGGAACGGGTAGATCTCCAGCCGCTCGCCTCGCAGCGTCTCCTCCACCGGCGAGTAGTGCAGCAAGGCGACCACCCGATCCGCCCGGGAGGCCACGCCCACCAGGGCGTCGTGCAGCCGGGCCGCCTCAGCCCGGGTCTCGCCGATGAACGCCTTCATGGCCCGCTCACCGAAGGCGGTGGCACACGCGCCTGCGAACCCTCCGCCGAACCCCTTGGCACCGGCGATGCCGACGACGCCGTTGGCCGCCGAGACCGTGGTCGACGTGCCGTCGAGCACGGTGATCCCGCCGCCCTCCAGCACCCGGACCACCTCGCTCGCCGAGTCGGCATGGAAGTCGTGGTTTCCCAGCACCGCCACCACCGGGATGGTGACGGCTGCCAGCTCGCCCGCCACCAGCGCGGCCTCCTCGGGCGTGCCACAGCGGGTCAGGTCGCCCGCCAGGAGCAGGACGTCGGCCCGGTCGTCGACATGCGCCAGGCCCTGCGCCACCTGCCCGACCGAGTCGGTGCCCACGTGGATGTCGCCCACGGCGGCGATGCGGGTCATGGCAGCTCCTCCACCCCGCCGCCCTCGTCGGTCGACACCACCGCCAGCTCGTTGACCACGTCGTAGCCCGGCGCCACCTCGGCCACCACCTCCCCGATGGCCCGGCGTTGCGCCTCCGTGGACACCGTGCCCGTCAGCACCACCCGCGGGTCGGGGCCGGTCAAGGTGACGTCGACCCCGAGCTCCCGGGAGCGGTCGTCGGCGGCCAGGGCGTCCTGGATGTGGCCGATCAGGTAGGCGGGCGGCAGCGGGGCGTCCGTGCTCACGCTCGCGTGCCTCCGTCCAGTGCCGGCCGCGGATGCACCACCCCGAACAGCTCCTCGATGATCTCGGCCGGCACCGCCAGGTCGGTCGACTCGGCGTAGAGCAGCAGGCTGAGCACCCGCCGGGGCCCGGCCAGCCGGGCCCGGCCGAGCAGGTACTCCCAGTCGAGCTCGCAGCGACCGATGACCGCCAGCGCGTCATACCAGTGGCGCGGGCTGTGCTCGGCCGAGGCCAGCGCCTTGATGACCACCAGGTCCTCGGGCGAGACCAGCGGCGCCGTCACGCCCCGGTACTCCCGCTCGCTGCCCCGGGCGAGCATCTCGTCGTCGAGGTACAGGTCGCCGCTGGAACGGAAGATGACGTCTACCAGCACGCCGTGCTTCCACGCCTTGTACAGCCAGTAGGGGTCCTTGATCTTGGTGTCGAAGCCGGCGGCCTCCAGGGCGTCCAGGGCGCGCTGGGCTTCGTCGGGCCGCACGAAGACGTCGATGTCGTCGGTCATCCGGGGTCGGGCGAAGGTGGCCGCGCTCATCCCGCCGATGAGCAGGAAGGCGACGTCCGCGCCGCGCAGCACCGAGATGACCTCTTCCAGCGCCTTGCGGATGTCGGCGTCGGAGGGCTCCTCGCCCTCACGGTAGTGAGATCCCATGACCCACCAAGTGTTCCCCGGCCCTGGCGGAACAAACCCGGCGTGGTCGACCTACCCGTAGCCGGCGAAGAAGTCGCCGAGCTCGCCCACCATGCGGTCGAACGACTCCGCGGCGAACAGGACCGGCTGATAGCGGGTGATGTCGTAGTCGAGCGTGCCCATCTCGTCCAGGTCCCACGGGCGGATCTCGGCCGAGCGGAACTCCTCGATCTCCCCGTAGGACGAGAGCAGGCCGGCGCCGTAGGTCCGCAGCTCGCCGTCCTCCCACACGACGCCGAACTCCAGCGTGAACCAGAACACCCTGGAGAACCGCTCCAGCGCCTCGTCACTGGCCGCCGCCCGGACGGACGCCTGGCCGGCCAGCTCGTAGAGGTCGGCGAACACCGGGTTCCCGAGCATGTTGGCGTGGCCGATGATCTCGTGCACGATGTCGGGCTCGGGGGTGTAGAAGGGCACCGAGTGGTGGCGGATGTACTGCGTCGACAGGAACGTCCGCTCGGCCAGGGCGCCGTAGAACTCACGGGTGGGGACGAGGCCCGGGACCGGCTGGATGTGGAAGCCGGTCAGCCCGTGGATCCGCTCGTCCACCTCGCGAAGCTGCGGGACCCGCTCGCTGGGCAGCGTCACGGCCCGGGCACCCTCGCGGTAGGCGCGGCAGGCGTAGCCCTCGTGCTTGCGGCGCAGCTCGTGGGACACGATCCGCCACACCTCGTCCTCTTCGGGCGTGTACTCGACGTCGGCGATGGGATCGCCCCGGTGGTGGGCGCGACCCACTTCGGCGATGGCGGCGCGGCGGGCGCGGTAGGCGGGATCGGTGAACCCGGGGTGGTCCTCGGGAAGCTCGAACGTCGCCGGATGATCAGTCTCAGGGCCGGCCATGCGCTCATGGTCGTACCCGGTGACCAGCGTGTTCAACAGATCCACAAAATGCCAGACATATCGGACTCAAGTCCGCTATGATCTTGACAGATTGGTGGTGAAGCAGCGGAGGATCTTCACTGTGTCTGACTACCGCGCACTCGACGACGTAGACCGCGGCATCGTGGCCGCCCTGGTGGACGACGGCCGGCTGTCAGTCAACGAGCTGGCGCACCGTGTGGGCGTGAGCCGAGCCACAGCGTACGCCCGGCTCGACCGTCTGCGGGCCGATGGCGTGATCACCGGCTTCACCGCCACCGTCGACCCGGCCCGTGCGGGCCTGGGCGTGGCCGCGCTCATCCTCGTGAACGTCGAGCAGAACGAGTGGCGGTCGGCCCGGGACGAGCTCATGCACCTGCCCGGTGTCGAGTACCTGGCCTTCACCAGCGGCGGGTTCGACATGGTGGCGCTGGTGCGGGTTCCGTCCATCGAGGCGCTGCGCGACGTGGTGCTCGACCGCCTGCACGGCGCCACCCACGTCCGCTCCACCCAGACCGTGTTCGTGCTGGACGAGCAGCGCCGCGCCGTTCCCGTTCCGTAAAGGCGGCGACCGGTCAGGCGGCGAAGTCCTGGGTCCAGGTCCAGGCGGTCCGGTTCAGCCCGATGCCGATGAAGTTGAAGGCGCAGTTCACGATGTTCTCGCGGTGGCCGTCGGACGCCATCCAGTCCGCCATCACCTGGTCGGCCGAGCGCTGGCCCCTGGCGATGTTCTCGGCCGTCGCCCGGGTGACGATGCCGGTGGCCCGGATGCGCTGGTCCCACGTCACGCCGTCGGGATTGGCGTGGTCGAAGAAGTTCCTGTTCGCCATGTCGTCACTGTGGGCCTGGGCGGCGGCGGTGAGCCTCGGCTCGAGCTGAATCGGCCCGCACGGCGTGGCCGCGTGGGCGCGGGCGTCGTTGACGAGTGCCACCACCTGATCGACGGGGGACACCTGCGGCGGCGCAGTCGTCGCGGGCGCCGGGGCCGGCGGGCTGGTGGTCGTCGTGGTGGCGTCGGTGTCGGGCGTGGCGGGGCTGGTGGTGCCGGGCGCCCGGCCCGCGGGCGGGATGTCGGCGATCCCCGTGGGCGGCGGCGTCGTCAGGTTCATGCTCGCTTGACCGTGCCCAGCTCTGGACCTGCCGCCGTCCGCCCTGGTCGCCGACGCCGGCTGCGGGCTCTCACCGGCCGTCTCGACCTGGTCCTGCTTCGCCTGGTCGTCCGTCAGGCCGGTGGCCGCCGCGACGCCGAGCGGCACGGCGCAGACCACCACGAGCGCGAGCAGGAGCAGCCCGGGCGACGGACGGCGATTCCCCGGCACGACGCGAACGTTACTCACATGACCTCGGACACATGCCGCGGATCGTCATCGAAATGTCGCACACAGCACTGGGGGACCTGGGGCATGATGCGGGAACTTTCGCCTGCCCTCCCCGGCGGCGAAGGCAATGCGGAGCCCATGGCGGGCCTGAACAAGGTGGCGGGTGACGATGAACGAGATCCTTCTCATGGGATTGGTGGCGATCGCAGTGGTGGTCGTCATGGCCGGGTTGCTCGGCCTGCTGGTGGAGCGTGACGACCTGACGGTCTGATCCCCCGCGTTCCCCTACGCCGAGAGTACGCGACGCGCGGCCTCGGCGATGCCGTCCGGCTGGGGCAGGATGACCTGCTCCAGCTCAGGCGCATAGGCCACGTGGCATTCCTGCGCCCCGACGCGGCCGATGGGCGCGTCGAGCTGCCAGAACGACTGGTCGGCGACCCAGGCGGCCACCTCGCCGCCGAAGCCGCCGCGCACGACGTCCTCGTGCACCACCAGCAGCCGTGAGGTCCTGCTCACCGACTCGGCCACCATCTCCTGGTCCCACGGCACCAGCGTGCGCAGGTCGACGATCTCGATCGACGCCCCGTCGCTGTCGGCCACCTGCTGGGCGGCCAGCCGGGACCGCTCGACGGTGGCGCCCCAGGTGACGATGGTGAGGTCGGTGCCCCGGGTCACGTAGCGACCGCGGCCGAACGGGATGACGTAGTCGCTGCCCGGGAACGGGTCCCGCGTGTAGGGCTGGCGCAGCAGGTGCTTGTGCTCGAGGAACAGCACTGGGTCCTCGCACCGGAAGGCGGCCCGCAGCAGCCCGGCCGCATCGCTGGCCCGGGACGGGAACACCACCAGCAGCCCGGGGATGTGGGCGAAGATCGACTCGCCCGACTGGCTGTGCCAGATCGAGCCGCCCTGCAGGTAGCCGCCGATGGGGACCCGCATGACCATGGGGCACGTGAACGCCCCGTTGGAGCGCCAGCGGATCGTGGCCGCCTCGCTGCGGATCTGCTGCATGGCGGGCCAGATGTAGTCGAAGAACTGGATCTCGGGCGCGGGGCGCAGGCCGCGGAGGCCCTGCCCCACGGCCCGGCCGATGATGTTCGCCTCGGCCAGGGGCGTGTTGTAGCAGCGGGCCCGGCCGAAGCTGCGCTGCAGGCCGTGGGTCGTGCCGAACACGCCGCCCTTGCCCTCGACGTCGGCCATGATCGCCTCGCGGGCGTCGGCCACGTCCTCGCCGAACACGCGGATGCGCTCG
>DASRJN010000150.1:0-3889 GCA_035649455.1 Acidimicrobiales bacterium | reverse complement strand
CTGATCGCCACCGGGCTGTCGGTGATCGTCGCCATGTTCGCCGCCTACGCCATCGCCCGGCTCGACTTCCCGGGCAAGCGCCTCATCCTGACCGTGGCGCTGGCCATCGCCATGTTCCCGCAGGCCGCACTGGTGGGGCCGCTGTTCAACATGTGGCGGGGCCTCGGCATCTACGACACCTGGATCGGGCTGATCATCCCCTACCTGACCTTCGCCCTGCCCCTGTCGATCTGGACGATGTCGGCCTTCTTCCGGCAGATCCCGTGGGAGATGGAGCAGGCCGCCCAGGTCGACGGGGCCACGGCCTGGCAGGCGTTCCGCAAGGTCATCGTGCCCTTGGCCGCGCCCGGCGTGTTCACCACCGCCATCCTCACGTTCTTCTTCTGCTGGAACGAATTCCTGCTGGCCATCTCCCTGACGTCGACCGACAAGGCCCGCACGGTGCCGGCCGCGCTGTCGTTCTTCACCGGGGCGTCGCAGTTCGAGTCCCCGATCACCGCCATCATGGCCGCGTCGGTGGTGGTCACGATCCCCATCGTGATCCTGGTGCTGGCTTTCCAGCGCCGGATCGTCGCGGGGCTCACGACAGGTGCCGTCAAGGGCTGACCGGAAAGGGGCCACAGGCCGTCATGTCGGAGATCATCATCAAGAACCTGGTCAAGGAGTACGGCGACGGCTTCCTCGCCGTGGACGATGTCAGCCTCGACATCGGCGACGGGGAGTTCATGATCCTCGTCGGCCCGTCGGGCTGCGGGAAGTCGACGCTGCTGCGGATGATCGTGGGCCTGGAGGACATCACCTCCGGCGACCTGATGATCAACGGCCAGCGGGTGAACGACAAGAAACCGCGGGACCGGAACCTGGCCATGGTGTTCCAGAACTACGCGCTCTACCCGCACCTGACCGTGTTCGAGAACATCGCCTTCCCGCTACGGCTGCGGGGCGGGATGTCGCAGGAGGAGATCCGGACCAAGGTCGACGCGGCGGCGGACACCCTGGAGCTCACGGAGCACCTCAAGCGCAAGCCCGGCCACCTCTCCGGCGGCCAGCGCCAGCGGGTCGCGATGGGGCGGGCCATCGTGCGGGACGCCGACGCGTTCCTGTTCGACGAGCCCCTGTCCAACCTCGACGCCAAGCTGCGCGGCCAGATGCGCACCGAGCTGCTGCGCATGCAGCGGCGCATGGGGACGACGACGGTGTACGTCACCCACGACCAGACCGAGGCCATGACGCTCGGCGACCGGGTGGCGGTGCTGCGCCGCGGGATCCTCCAGCAGGTGGCGACGCCGCGGGAGCTGTACGAGCAGCCGGTCAACATGTTCGTGGCCGGCTTCATCGGCTCGCCCCCCATGAACTTCATCCCCGGCGAGGTCGAGGGCGGCGCCATCAAGCTGCCGTTCGTCACGTTCGAGCTGCCCGCCGAGATGCGCGAGGCGGTGGGCTCCCGCCGGCAGGTCAACGTGGCCATCCGCCCCGAGCGCTTCGAGGACGCCAGCATCGCGGATGAGTCGAAGCGCTCCCGCGGCGTCACCTTCCGCGCCACGGTGGACGTGATCGAATGGCTCGGCAACGAGCAGTTTGCCTACATCCCCTACGAGGCCGCCCACGAGCTGGAGGCCACGCTGCACGAGCTGGAGCGCGAGCTCGACAGCGAGCGCATGCGCAGCCAGCTCGTCGTGGCGCTCGACCCGGTCAGCAAGATCACGGACGGCACGGAGGCCGAGCTCTGGTTCGACCCCCGCAACGTCCACCTCTTCGACCCCGAGTCCGGCGCGAACCTGACCCTCACCCCCACGCCGGTCCCGGCCGACGCCACCCAGTAGCTCGCCCTCGCCGTCCGCGCCGGTCCCGCCACTGAGTGCCGGACGGATGGCTACGCTGCCCCGATGCGCTCGACGCGGATGATGGTGGAGCGGTTGCAGGTCGGCGACGACGACCTCGGGGTCGCCTACGCGGACGTGTTCGTGGTGGTCCGGGAAGGCGAGCCGGGCCCCGGCCCCAACGACTGGGAGGTCACGCTGCGCACGTGCGACCCCCACCGCTTGGAGCCGGGCGAACACGACCTCCAGCTGGAAGCCGCCGACGGCTCCCACCTCTCCGGCCGTGCCCTCCTGCGCTACAGCGACGGCAGCCGCCACCTCTTCCGCGGCGACGGCCACCTCACCGGCTACGACGACCCGGCGTAGCCTGCGACCCAAGCCCGGGTGGCGGAACTGGCATACGCGGAGGGCTTAAACCTCTCCGGCCTCACGGCCATGTGGGTTCGACTCCCACCCCGGGCACCGACCGACCGGGGTGGGGCCGGTCGTGCCGGCCCCACCCTCGGTGCTTCGGGTCAGTTGGGCGTGTTGCGCACGTCGAGCTTGGTCTTGGAGAAGAACAAGACGGCGTGCGCGGCGGCGTCGGACATCTGGTCGAGGGCGACCAGGCCGAGGCCGGGGGCCGTGGCTCCTGCTCCACTGCCGCTGCCGGCGAAGGTGTCGCAGGGCGCGTGGTAGCACGGGTCCAGCTGGGCGTCGACGATGCCGCCGTACTGGGCCACCTGGGCGGCCGTCTTGGGCACCTCGGCGCCGGTGAACAGGCCGCCGGCGGGGATGCCCTCGGCGATGAACGGACCGTAGTCGGACCGCCCGTCGAAGGCCGTCGGCTCGTTGAACAGGCCCTGGCTGGCGAAGTAGTCGAGGAACACGTCCTCGATCAGGCCCGAGCCGGTGGGGCCCTCGGGGCCGACGGTGCCGTCGCCGTCGTAGACCATCCGGGCGAAGTTGGGCGACCCGATCATGTCGAAGTTGAGCATGGCCAGGATGTCGTCCTTCTCGGCCTGGGACAGGCCCTCGACGTACTTGGTCGACCCGACGAGGCCGATCTCCTCGGCGCCATACCACATGAATCGCAGCTTGTTGCGCGGTGTGCGGTTCTGCTGGGCGTACGTCTCGGCGATCTCGAGGATCCCGCCCGAGCCGCTGCCGTTGTCGTTGATGCCCGGACCGGCAGGCACGCTGTCGAGGTGGGCGCCGATGACCACCGTGCGGTGCGGGTCACCACCCGGCGTCTCGGCGATGACGTTCACGCTGGAGCCGAGCACCTCGTCGGTCTCGGTCTTGACCCGGGCGACCGTGCCCGGGTCGCTGAGGTCGACGCCGACGGCGAACGACGTGCCGACCCCGGGGATGTGGACGCCCTCGGCCCCGAGCGGCAGGTTGTTCGGCACCGCGGTACGGCCGGGCTGGCCCTCGTTGAACAGGATGATGGCCGACGCCCCGAACTCTTGGGCGTTGGCCGCCTTCTGCACGTACGGGCAGGTCCCGCGCTGGATCAGGGCGATGTTGCCCGGGGTGAACCCGGCGAAGTCCTCGGCTTCGCAGGCGCTGGTGGAGCCGTTCGGCGCAGGCGTCGGTGGCAGGACCAGGTCGACGGCCTGGACCGGCGCGGTCACGTCCCCGGTGCCGGTGAAGGTCACGAAGTCGCCGTCGAACGCCGGTCGGGTGCCCGGCACGAACGTCTGCGGCTCGGGGGCCGTCTCCTGGAGGACCGGGGGCGAGCCCTCGATGAACTCCTCCACGAAGGTGAACTCGTCGAGCGAGACGTCGTATCCGGCGGCGGTCGCCTTCTCGACGATGTAGCCCACCGACGCGTCGAAGCCGGGCGTGCCGACCGCCCGGGTCCCGCCGTTGGCGTCGGCGATCTGCTGGAGCGCGAGCTGGTGCTCGCGGATCCCGTCGACGGTCACCGCCCGCCGGAACCCTTGGCTCTCCCTGATGTCGTCAGCCGCGGCGGGCTCTGCCCCGGCGGCCGCCACCACTGATACGAGCAAGACCAGCGCCGCCGGCCTCGCCCCCCGATATTTCCGCATGGTTCCCCCTTCTGGGCCTACGGGGAGGTAGTCCCG
>DASRJN010000149.1:0-7836 GCA_035649455.1 Acidimicrobiales bacterium | reverse complement strand
TGGGGCGCGTCGCGGTGACCAGCGGAGCCCTGCCGACCATCCTCCCGGTCAACTTCGACTTCGACGGCCAGGAGATCCTCATCCGCACGGGCCGGGGTACCCAGCTCGACGCCGCCACCCGCGATGCCGTGGTGGCGTTCGAGGTCGACGAGATCGAGCCGGCGTGGCGCGCGGGCTGGAGCGTGGTGGTGACCGGCTTCGCCCGGGAGCTCCCGGACCCGGAGCTGGTGGCCGCCGCGGCGGAGCACCCTTCGCTCGGTCGGTGGGCGTCGGCCGCCGACGATCGCATCGTGGCGATCTCTCCGGACGTCGTGTCGGGGCGGCGGGTTCTGCCGAGTCGCGGGCGACCGGGATCGGGACTCGACCAGCCCGCTACGTGATCGGCCCGTCAAGCGTCATCGAGGTCGGCCGAGGCGTAGGCGCCACCCGCGTCATTCGCTGGCGATGGCTCGGAGCACGTCGAGGCGGGCGGCTCGGCGGGCGGGGAGGACGGCGGCGGCGACGCCGGCCAGGGCGGCGAGCAGGACCACCACGGCCAGGCTGGCGATGGGCACGCTGAACGTGGTCAAGCCCTCGCCGGCCAGGGCGGTGACGAGAGCCCACCCGAAGAACACGCCGATGACAAGTCCCAGCAGCGTGCCCTGGATGGCGATGATGACCGACTCCCACCGGATCGCGGACCGCAGCTGGGCCCGGGTCATGCCCACCGCGCGCAGGACACCGAGCTCGCGGGTCCGCTCCACGATCGACAGGGCCAGCGTGTTGCCGATGCCGAGGAGGGCGATGATGATGGCGAGGGCCAGCAGCGCGTACACCAGGCCCAACATCTGGTCGACGAAGCCCATCTGCTCGGCCTTGTACTCGGTCTGGTCGAGCACCTCCACCCCGGGATAGTCCGCAGCCACGCCCTCCACGGCGGCCAGCGCCTCGTCCGCCGAGACCCCGTCGGCCTTGCGGATGAAGACCTGCACGTCCTTCTGGTCGGGGAAGTTGGCCTCGAAGGCGTCGGTGCCGAGCAGCCAGTCACCGGCGGCGGCGTTGTCGCCGTAGATCAGCGCCACCGTGAGGTCGTGCGCGCCCGTGGCGGTGAAATCCACCGGCACGCGGTCGCCGATGCTCAGGCCCTTGTCCTCCGCGACCTGGTCGTACACGGCGATCGAGGTGGCGTCGAGGTCGTCGGGCGAACCGGCCCGCGGCTCGACGTCGAACAGGTCGAACACCTCTCGGCTGGGCGCGAGCACGCTCTGGGCCGAGCCGTCGATCTCGGCCAGACCGGCGCGCAGCCCTCCGGCCACGGCGATCTCGGGCAGCTCGCTCACCCGGGTCGTGAAGTCGGGGGACACGCCCCCCATGCCGTTCTGGCCCGACGTGGCGACGAAATCCCCGGTGAAGGCGTCGTCGACAGTGTTGCTGAACGAGGCCTTGGTCGACGCGGCGAAGATCGTGATGAACGTGACCAGGCCGACGCCGATCATCAGGGCCGACGCGGTGGCCGCCGTGCGCTTGGGGTTGCGCATGGCGTTCTCCCGGGCCATGTTGCCGGCGATGCCCCGCAGCCGCGGGAGCGGCAGGCCGATGGCCCGGCTGAGCGGCAACGCCACCGTGCGGCCCAGCACCGACACACCGAAGAACACTGCCAGCACGCCGGCCCCGACGAGGGCCAGGGCGCTGCCGGCGTCGCCGAACAGGCCGTACAGCAGGGCGGCCACGCCCAGGGCGAGGATCCCGACCCCCACGAAGATCCGCTGCTTCGACCCATAGCCCGTGCTGCCGACCGCCACCTCGCGCATGGCCGCCACCGGCGGCACTCTGGCCGCCTTGCGACTCGGGGACAGGGCGGCCAGCAGGGTGACGATCACGCCGGCCGAGAAGGCGATCACCGCGCTGCTGGCCGCCAGCACGATCCCGCCTGCGGGGATGGGGAAGCCGAACGCGCCGAGCAGCGCCTTCAGCCCCGCGGCCAGCGGGATGCCGGCCACCAGCCCGAGAGCCGAGGCGATCAGCCCGATGCCCAGCGCTTCGATCAGCACGGCGCCGAGGACCTGGCGGCGGGTGGCCCCGATCGCCCGCAGCAGCGCGTTCTCCCGGGTGCGCTGGGCCACGGTGATGAAGAAGGTGTTGAAGATGATGAACCCGCCCACCAGCAGCGCCACCAGGGCGAAGATCATCATGAACGTGTTGAAGAACGAGAGGCCGTCGCGCATGGCGTTCTGGTTCTCCTGGGTGACGGTCGCGCCGGTCACGGCTTCGACGCCGTCGGGGAGCACCGCGTCGAGGCGGTCGACCAGCTCCTGCTGCGACACGCCCTCGTCCGCCGCGATCGAGATGCTGTCGAACTTCCCGACCTCGCCCACGTAGCGCTGGGCTGCCTCGGTGGTGAACAGCGTGAAGCTGGCCCCACCCGGGGAGTCGGCGCCGCCGATGCGGGCGATGCCGGTGACGGTGACCTCCAGCGGGGCCCCCTGCACGAGGACCGTCGCGCGGTCGCCGACGGCGTAGCCGGCCTTGTCGGCGACGCCCTTGTCGAACACGACGTCCCGGTCGCCTCGAGGTGGGGTGCCCTCGACCAGCGTCCAGGTGTTGAGCTCCTCGTGGTCCGGCCAGTTGGCGCCGAACGTCGGCGCCCCGGCGCCGGGGGTGCCGACCGGCTCGCCGTTCTCGTCGACCACCTGGGCGAAGCCCCAGACGTCGCCGGACGCTACGGCCACCCCGTCGACGCCCGCCACCTCCTCGACCAGCGAGGCGTCGATCCGGCCCCGGACCTCTCCGAAGCCGTTGGGGTCGTCGAAGGACGCGTTGGCCCGTACCACGGCGTCGGTGTCGGCCAGCGCATCGGCGAACAGGTCGTCGAAGGTCTTGGTGACGGTGTCGGTGAGGACGAGGGTCCCGGCGATGAACGCCACGCCGAGCGCCACCGCCAGGCCGGTCGTGAAGAGGCGCACGCGATGCGCCAGCAGGTTGCGAAGCGCGGTCTTCCACATGTCAGTCTCCGAATCGCTTCATGCGATCGAGCACCCGCTCCGCGGTGGGCTCGAACATCTCATCGACGATGCGCCCGTCGGCGAGGAAGACGACCCGGTCGGCGTGGCTGGCCGCCCCCGGGTCGTGGGTCACCATGACGATGGTCTGCCCGAGGTCGTCCACGGCCTGCCGCATGAACCGCAGCACCTCGGCCCCGGCGCGGGAGTCGAGGTTGCCGGTGGGCTCGTCGGCGAAGATGATCTGCGGTCGCGTGGCCAGAGCCCGGGCCACGGCCACCCGCTGTTGCTCGCCGCCCGACATCTCGCTCGGCCGGTGGCGAAGGCGCTGGCCGAGGCCGAGCGTGTCCACCACCTGGCTGATCCACTCCCGGTCGCCCTTGCGACCGGCGAGCGCCAGAGGCAGCGTGATGTTCTCCTGGGCCGTGAGAGTGGGGACCAGGTTGAACGCCTGGAACACGAACCCGACGTGCTCGCGCCGCAACACGGTGAGCTCGGTGTCGTCGAGCGTGCTCAGGTCGGTCTCGCCGATGAACGCCTGGCCCTCGGTCAGCGTGTCCAGGCCGGCGGTGCAGTGCAGCAGCGTCGACTTCCCGGAGCCCGACGGGCCCATGATGGCCGTGAACCGGCCGGCCTCGAAGGTCACGCTCACGTCGTCGAGGGCCCGCACGGTCGTCTCGCCCTCGCCGTAGACCTTCACGGCGCCTACGGTCGCCGCCGCCGCGACGGCCAGACCGGTAGTTCCGCGCGCGCCGTCAAGTGTCGTTGCCATCTCGCCTCCTGGGTGTGCCGTGATCGGGTGGGACCCGCGGCCACGCCCGACCGGGCGACCGCCTTGCTCGATAACCAGATCCACGCTGCGCCGATCGGGCGGAGGCCGATAGGGCCGAAGGACCCAATAGCCTGCGTGGCGAGACCGCTGGGTGGCGCACAGTCGAAGGTCCCTGGGCGGCGTGCGGTTCGGCCCTGTCCGTGTGAGACCCCGCGCGCCCACCGTGGGCCCATGGTGGACACCACCGAGTGGCTGTTGACCGAACGATCGCCCGACGGCGCCCGCGCGCCGTTCGTGGCCCGGATCGCCGGGATCGGGCGGCGCCTCCCGCCCACCCACCTGACGACCGACGCGCTGATGGGGACGACCCGCCACCGCACGCGCATCGACCTGGAGCGCCTCACCGGCATCCACGAGCGGCGGGTCTCGGTGGGCGACGAGGACTCGCTCTCCCTGGCCGTGGGGGCCGCCGAGGACTGCCTGGCCCGCTCGGGCCGGCGCGCCGAGGACATCGACCTGGTGCTGAGCTGCAGCATCACGAAGTACCGCGACGGGTTGGAGCAGTGGCTGGAGCCGCCGACCAGCCTGGCGGTGGCCCGAGCCATCGGGGCGAACGAGGCCACCACGTTCGACCTCTCCAACGCCTGCGCCGGAACGCTTACAGGCGTGCTGGTGGCCAACAACTGGATCCGGCGCGGTGCCATCCGGCGAGCGCTGGTCGTGAGCGGCGAGTACATCTCGCAGCTGGGCACCAACGCGGCGCGCCATGTGCGCACCCTCCTGAGCCGGGAGCTGGCGTCGCTGACGCTCGGCGACGCCGGGGGCGCCGTGCTGGTCGAGCGGGCCGAGCACGGCGAGCCGGGGATCGACGTGGCCGGCTTCACCACGGTGGCCGACCACAGCCGGCTGTGCCTGGCGTACCCGGCGAACCACCATGCCGGGGCGCGGATGTTCACCAAGGCCCGGACCATCCACAAGGTCGCCATCGCCGACACGCCCGCGCTGCTGCAGGAGGCGATGGACGCCGCCGGGGTGCAGATCGACGAGCTCGACTGCGTCATCCCGCACCAGACCTCGGCGCGGGCCATCCGCACCGGCATGAAGGAGGTCACCGCGGCGTTGGGTGGCGCCCCTCGCAACCCGGCCGTGGTCACCGTCGACCGCTATGGCAACACGGCGTCCACCACCCATGTCGTGGCGCTGGTCGAGGAGCTGGACGGAGGGCGCCTGCACGCGGGCGACCGCGTCGCCCTGGTGGCACTGGCTTCGGGCCTCGAGATCGGTGTCGTGCTGTTCACCGTGGACGAGGGACTGGAGGGATGCCGTGTCCACCACGATTGACTCGGTCGCGACCGCGACGGGCGGCCGCGGTCGCCGCCCGTCGGCCCACGGGCTGGCCGACGCGGTCGCCCGGCGTGCCCTCCACGACGCGGGCCTGCCCGCCCGCGACGTCGACCTGCTGATCAACGCCGGCCTCTACCACGACCGCAACCTGGGCGAGCCCGCGCTGGCGGCGCTCATCCAGGAGGACATCGGCGCCAACCCCGAGGATCCCCACGCCGGCGGCCACGGGACCTTCTCGTTCGACGTGGCCAACGGGTCGTGCGGCCTGCTCACCGGGCTGCAGGTGGCCGACGGGTTCCTGCGGGCCGGGACGATCCGCCACGCGCTGATCGTCGCCAGCGACGCCCGGCCCGCCCTCCGCCTGGCCCGGGGCTTCCCCTTCGCCCCCACCGGGGCCGCCATCGTCTGCGGCTGGCGGCGGGACGGCCGGGGGATCCAGGCGTTCCGCTTCGCCGCCCCACCCACCGATTCCGGCGGCGGGCTCCGCGCCACCGTGAGGTTCGCCGGCGGCCGCAACCGGCTGACGATCTCCGAGGATGCGGGCTTCGCAGCCGCGGCGGGAACGTGGGCCGGTGAGGTGGCCGACAAGCTGCTCGCCGACCACGGGCTGCACGCCGGGGACGTCGACGTCGTGGTGGCCAACCCGCTCACCGCCTCGTTCCTCGCGGCGCTCGCCGAACGGCTCGGGGTGGACCGGGCCCGGATGGTGGAGCCCGCGGGCGGGCCCGCGGCTCACACGGCCGGGCTGGGCTTGGCCCTGGCCGCCGCCCCACCCGACGCGGCGACGGCGCTGCTGGTCTCCGCGGGTGCAGGACCGATCGCCGGAGCCGCCCTGCTGCGGTGACGAGGCGACCCGGCGGGCCTCACGCTCGCCGGGCCGCAGCCAGCCTGTCCCGCAGCTCGGATGCCGCCGCCGCGGACCGCCCAGAGAGCCTGGACAGCGCCGAGGGCTCCGGCTCCACCCCCAGGCTGTTGAGCGTCACCGCCAGCATCTCGTAGTGGCCGACCAGCAGGCACAGCTCGATGAGCTGGCGCTCGCTCAGCTCGTCGCTCAGCGCCTGCCATGTGCCATCGGTGACGACCCGGTGGTCGTGGAGCTCGTCGGCTGCCCGCAGCAGCAGCCGCTGCCGCCGGCCCCAGCCCGCGGCCGACGGGCCGTCGACCACCCGGCCGATCTCCTCGGCGGTGAGCCCGGCCCTGCCGGCCAGCGCCACGTGCTGGGCCCACTCGTACCAGGAGCCGCACCGCCAGGCGACCCGCAACGTAAGCAGCTCGCGGTCGGCTCGGGACAGCTCGCCCCGGAACATGAGCGTCGCGCCCAGCCGCAGCCACGCCCGGAACAGCCGCGGGTGGCGGCCGAGGGTGGTGAAGATCCGCAGCGGCTCTCCCCCGGTCGCTCGCGCCGTCACCGCCGCGGTCAGCCGCGCCAGCGGCCGCAGCGCACCGGGAGCCGCGGGCGGCACCCGGACCGCGGGCGGCGTCACCGGTCGAGCTCCCACCGGTCGCGGGGACGCAGCCCCACATGGCGCGAGGCACAATCGCGCCTGTGGTGATCCAGTGGTTGGCGCGAGGGATGGGGGACGTTCCCAGCTCCGGCGAATGGCTCGCGCCGGCCGAGTCGGCGCGCCTGGCGGGCCTTCGGTTTCCCAAGCGCCGGAGCGAGCTGCGGCTGTCCCGGTGGACCGCGAAGCTGGCCCTCGCCGCCGCGCTCGGGCTGGACGACGACGCCGGCGCGCTGGCGGGCATCGAGATCAGGCCCGCCGAGATGGGCGCCCCCATTGCGTTCGTGCGTGAACAGCCCGCCCCGGTCGCCGTGTCCCTGACCGGCCGGGCCGACTGGGCGGTGTGCGTGGTGGCGCCCTCCGGCCTCGCGGTCGGCTGCGACCTCGAGCTCGTCGAGCCGCGGACCGACCGCTTCGCGCGCGACTGGTTGACACCGGCCGAGCAGGACCTCGTCTCCGGCGCAGCCTCGGGCGACGAGGAGCAGGTCCTGGCCAACCTCGTCTGGTCGGCCAAGGAGAGTGCCCTGAAGGCCCTCCGGACGGGGCTGCGCCGGTCCACCCGCTCGGTGGAGGTCGAGGTCGTCGACCGCGCCGGCCACCGGCGCTGGGCCCGCTTCGGCGTGCGCGCCGAGGAGGGACTCAGCTTCCACGGCTGGTGGCGCCGCTACGGCGACTTCCTGCTCACGTGCGCGGCGGGCGCGGACTGCGACCCGCCGGTGAGCATCGAGGATCCGCCGCGCCTCACCGGCGCGATGCCGTCCCACTCTTGGCTCTCCTGACCTTCCCGGCGCGGCCTGCGAGGCCGAGCAGCGTCTCCAGTGCGCCCTCGATCCCGCCGGCCAGGATCCCGATGTCGGGTGCGGTGTCGTAGTCGCCGGTGACGGCGAAGTGGAGCCGCCCGTTGTACGACAGGATGGCGACCCCGATGCGGACACCGGGGCCGATGGGGACATACGGCAGGTACTCCAACATCTCCCGGCCGGCGAAGTAGAGCGGGAACTGGGGACCGGGGACGTTGGTGGTCACGGTGTTCATGGTCCGCTGCGGCACCCGCGCCAGCAGCCGGGACACCAGCCGGGTGCCCTGGCCGATGAACGCAGGCGGCACGGCGCCGGCCAGGTGGGTGAGCGCCTGGCCGGCCTCGGCCTCGTGCGACTGCTTCAGCCGGTCCATCTCCGCGTGGACCGCGGCCAGGCGCTCACGGGGGTCGGCGATGTGCACGGGCAGGTCGAGGAAGATC
>DASRJN010000148.1:0-4340 GCA_035649455.1 Acidimicrobiales bacterium | reverse complement strand
CCATCGCCACCGCCGCGCTCCACCCCGACCGGCTGGAGGGCGCCATCGTGTGCGACTCGCCGGTCACCGCGCCCGACGCCGAGATCGACGCCGCCCGGGCTGGTAGCGCCTTCGGGGCACCCCGCACCTACGCCAGCGAGGCGGAGGCGCGGGCCCGCTTCCGCACGGTCCCACCCAAGGACCACTATCTCCCGTACGTCCTCGACCACGTGGCCCGCCGCTCGCTGCGCCGGGTCGAGGGCGGCTGGCGCTGGAAGTTCGACCGCCAGGTGTTCGCCCAGTTCGCCGGGGGCATGCGCTCGGTGGCCCTGCCCTACCTGGCGCAGGTCCGCTGCCGGCTGGCGCTGCTCCGGTCCGAGCACGGGCTGGTCACCGAGGACATCGGGGCCGACATGTACGACCAGCTGGGCCGGGTGGCGCCGGTCATCGAGATCGCCGAGGCCGGCCACCACGCCATGCTCGACCAGCCGCTCCTGCTGCTGACCGCCCTCCGCACCCTGGCCGCCGACTGGGACCAGCCCAGAACCGCCGCACCGACGCGCCCCTATAAGAGAGGCGTCCCGGTCCTCACCAGATGCGGACGCGGTCCTTCTCGTCCAGCCACATGGCGTCGCCCTCGGCCACGTCGAAGGCGTCGTGGAACTCGTCGAGGTTGCGCACCACGTTGGCCCGGAACTCGGCCGGGGAGTGGGGGTCGATGGCCAGGCGGCGGATCTGCTCGGCGTCGCGCACCAGCATCCGCCACACCTGGCCCCAGCCCAGGAACACCCGCTGGCTGCCGGTGAAGCCGTCCAGCTCGGGGGCATCGGCCCCTTCCAGGCTCAGCCGGTAGGCCTTGTGGGCGATGGTGATGCCGCCCAGATCGCCGATGTTCTCGCCGACCGTCAAGGCGCCGTTGACGTGGTGGCCGTCCAGCCCCTCGGGCTCGAAGCCGTCGTACTGGGTGATGAGCCTCTGCGCCCGCTCGTCGAAGCCGGCCCGGTCGGCGTCGGTCCACCAGTCGACCAGGTTGCCCCGGCCGTCGTAGCGGCTGCCCTGGTCGTCGAAGCCATGCCCGATCTCGTGGCCGATCACCGCGCCGATCCCGCCGAAGTTGACCGCGTCGTCGGCCTCGGGGTCGAAGAACGGCGAGCGCAGGATGGCGGCCGGGAACACGATCTCGTTCATCCCCGGGTTGTAATAGGCGTTGACCGTCTGCGGGGTCATGTGCCACTCGTCGCGGTCGATCTCCTGGCCCAGCTTGGCCAGGTTGCGATCGGTCTCGAAGGCGTCGGCCCGGCGCACGTTGCCCAGCAGGTCGGCGGGGTCGATCTCCAGCGCCGAGTAATCGCGCCAGCGGTCGGGGTAGCCGATCTTGGGCGTGAACTGCTCCAGCTTCTCCAGTGCGCGCTGGCGGGTCTCGGGCGACATCCAGTCCAGCGCCTCGATGTCGACCCGGTACGCCTCCACCAGCCAGCCCACCAGCCGCTGCATGTGCGCCTTGTGCTCGGGCGGGAAGTGGCGGGCGACATATAGCCGCCCGACGGCCTCGCCCAGCCCACCCTCGACCACGCTCACGCCCCGCTTCCAGCGCTCACGCAGCTCGGGGATGCCCGACAGCCGGGTGCCGTAGAAGGCGAAGTCGGCGTCCACGAAGCGGCTCGACAGGAAAGGCGCGGCCGCCCGGACGTGGTGGAACACCAGCCAGGCCTGCCAGTCGGCCAGCGGGAGCTCGCCCAGCAGGCGGTCCGCGGCCTCCAGCGCCTCGGGCTGGCGCACGATCACCTGGTCGAACGAGCCCTCCGGCGCCTCGAAGGTCGCCAGCCACTCGCCCCAGGCCAGGCCGGGCGCCAGCTCGTCGAGCTGGGCACGCGTGCGCTTGTTGTAGGTCTTGAGGGCGTCGCGGCTGTCGACCGCGGTCCAGTGGCCTGCGGCGAGCGCGGTCTCCAGGGCCATGATCCGCTGCGCCGCGTCCTCGGGGTCGGGCTCGTCGACCAGCCGCAACATGGTGGCGACGTGGTCGACGTACGCGGCTCGGATCTCCGCGTAGGCGTCCTCCCGGTAGTACGCCTCGTCGGGCAGGCCCAGCCCGCCCTGGACGAGGTTGACGATGTAGCGGGTGGCGTCCTCGCCGTCGTTGTCGACATACCAACGCAGGACGCCGGGTGTGCCATGGCGCTGCATGCGCCCGAGCAAGGCCTGGAGCTCGGTCGGGGAGGTGACGGCGCGGATGTCGGCCAGGTCGTCCGCCAGCGGGGCCGCGTCGCGGGCCTCGGCGCCGTCGGCGTCCATGAACGACGCCCACAGGTCGCCGACCTTGCGCTCGTCGCTACCGGCGGCGGCGTCGCCGGCCGCGGCCTCCTCGGCCAGCGCTCGCACGTCGAGCTCGGCCTGGTCCCGCAGCTCGTGGAAGGCGCCGTGCGCGGCGCGGTCCGGCGGGATCTCGGCCGTGGCCAGCCAGCGGGCGTTCACGTGGCGGAACAGGTCGTCCTGGGGGCCTACGTCGGAGGACAGCTCGTCTACGGCGATACCGCTGGTGGTGGCGGACATGGCGCTCAGGTTAGGGGCGCGAGGGATCAGGTTCGGGCACGACATGCAGCAGGAGGCCGTCGACCAGGGTGGCGACGGACTCCATGGTGGTGAACAGGGACTCGCCCGCGGCCGCGTCGGGATCGAGGCCCACCAGCAGCTCGATGCCGAGGAACAGCGCGGCCACCGCGGTGGTGAGGTCGCCCTCGGGCAGGATGCCGACATAGGGCGTGTCCGCCAGGACGCGGGCGATGGACTCGCCCACCAGCTTGGTCCAGGGCTCGAAGGCCTCCCGGATGCCCTCGGCCAGCTCGGCCGTGCCCACCGCGCCGGCGATCATCTGGGTGAGCGCGGCCACCGTGCCGGCCTGGAACTCCTCCTCGTGCAGCCGCCGCGCCACCGCCACCAGCTCGCGCAGCGAGGTGACGTCGCGCAGCGCCTCGGCGTACAGGGCCGAGCGCCGCTCGCTCTCGCTGCGGGCCACCGCGACCAGCAGGGCGTCCACCGAGCCGAAGTGGTAGAAGATCAGCGCCTGGTTGAAGTCGCCGTAGCGGGCGATGGTGCGGGCGCTGATCCCGGCGATGCCTTCGTCCCGCAGGGCTGCGAGCGCCGCCTCCAGGATGCGGGTCCTGGTGGGGATGCGGGTGCTCGTCACGGCGCCGTCAGCGGGGTCTCGTTGTAGCGGGCGTCCATCAGCGTCTCCAGCGCCCAGGTGGAGTAGACGCGGGGGAAGGCGGCCAGGCCGTCGCCCACCGCGGTCTGGTTGAGGTGCTCGACCGCGCGCCGGGCCTCGTCGGCATAGCGGTCGGCGGCGGTCAGCGCCCCGGCCACCGCGCCCGAGCGCCGCACGGCATCCAGGGCGTTGGCCACCTGCTCGGGGCGGGCGCCGCCCCCGTTCCCGAGCAGGTGGCGCAGCGCCCCGCCACCGGGGGCCGCTAGCGCGGAGAGGAGCGGCAGGGTGTAGACGCCGCTGGCGATGTCGTTGCCGGTCGGCTTGCCGAGCCGGGCCTCGTCCCCGACGATGTCGAGCACGTCGTCGAGCAGCTGGAAGCCCATGCCGAAGGCGTCGCCGAACCGGGCCAGCGCTTCGGTGTTGCGCTCGGACACGCCGCCGCAGTGGGCGCCGAGCTTGCAGGCGCAGCTGAACAGCGAGGCGGTCTTGCCCCGCACCGACGCCAGGTGGGACTCGACGCTGCGGTCGGGGTCGTAGACGTCGCGCATCTCCAGCACCTGGCCCTCGCACAGCTCGCCCAGGGCGGTGGCCAGCAACCCCGCGGCCTCGCCGCTGACCGAGGCGGCCAGCTGCGCGGCCCGGGCCAGGATGTAGTCGCCGGCCAGCAACGCGTGGTCGACGCCCTCGACCGCGTTGATGGTGGCGCGGCCGCGCCGCGTGGCGGCCCCGTCGAGGATGTCGTCGTGCACCAGCGAGCCGACCTGCACCAGCTCGACCGCCGCGGCGGCCGACACCACGCGCTCGTCGAAGACGCCGCCCAGCTCGGCGGCCACGATGGTGAACAGCGGCCGAAGCCGCTTGCCGCCCGCCCCGGCCACGCGGGCCGCGGCCTCACCCAGCAGGGCGCCGTCGGCCCGCAGCGCGGCGGCTATGCAGTCGTCGACCGCGGCCAGGCGGTCCGGGAGGTCGTCCACGCTGAAGAGCCGGGCGAGATGCACCGGGGACAGCGCGGGCACGGGGTCGGAGGTGACGGGGGGCATCGGCCTCTCTCTCCTCGATCTGGTCTCCGCGGTCTGGGTCAGGTCTGAGCAGACGCTTTGAGCGTACGCTCAATATGAGGCGAGAGGCAAAGCCGCGGGGAGCGGCCGGCCTGCCACTC
>DASRJN010000147.1:0-4151 GCA_035649455.1 Acidimicrobiales bacterium | reverse complement strand
GCTCACCGGTAGCCCGCTGCGCGACCCGACGCCCGACGGGAGGCAGACGACCGGGAACCCCGTCCAGTCCCAGTAGTGGGTGAGGGACAGATCGTCGAGGTCGCCGAAGGTGTCGTGGTAGCCGTGGCCGCGCACGGGCGCGACGATCGGCAGGGTCGGCTCGACGATCGCGTCGATCCCGTGCTCATCGAGCCAGTCGCCCCAGGCGGCGGTGTCTTCGGCGCGCCCGACCTGCCCGGCGACGTACTCCTCGGCCGTCATGGCCCGCTGTTCGGCGTTTTCGAGGCGGGCGCGGATCGCGGGGCGGTACTCGCTACGCCGATCGGCGAAGCGACGGTGGAACACCAGCATCTCCGTGAGCATGAGGTCGAAGAAGTCGGAGAGCACGTCGAGCCGGGCCGCCGGCAGCGACGGCTCCACACGTTCGCCGGGAAGCGCCGCGAGCGCCCGGTCGAACCCGTCGGCGACGTCCGGGTGGAGGTCGGCTATCCGGGGTGAGACGGCGTACCGGCGGAGTGCCCGGCGGCTCCGGGGGGGCTCGACGCCGGCGAGCGCGGCGAGCAGCGGCTCGCAGTCGCGCACGGCGCGGGTCATCGGCCCGGGATGGTCGAAGGTCGGCGCCAGCGGCACGATCCCACGGAGCGAGATGAGCCCGCGTGTCGGCTTGATCGTCGACGTCCCGCATTCCGCCGAGGGGATGCGCAGCGAGCCCGCGGTGTCGGTACCGGTCGCCGCCGGCACCTGGCTCGACGCGAGCGCCGCCCCGGAGCCGCCGCTCGAGCCGCCCGCCGAGCGCTCGAGCGACCAGGGGTTGCCGACCTGGTCGGTGGTGCCGCCGCAGGCGAACTCGTGCGTGTGGAGGTGGCCGAGCAGGACCATCCCCTGCCCCGACAGGCTCGCCCAGGCGTCGCAGTCCCGGTCGGCCACCTCGTCGAGCACCCGGCTCGAGGCGGTGAGCGGCTTCCCGGCGACGGCATAGAGGTCCTTGAGCCCGATCGGGATCCCGCACAGCTCGGGCGCGTCACCCGCCGCCAGCCGCTGGTCGGCTCGCTCGGCCGCGGCGATCGCGTCCTCCTCGTAGACCCGCACCCACGCGTTCACCGAGCCCGGGTCACCGTCGTGGCTGTGCGTGCCGTCCCGCTCACGGATGCGGTCGAGACATGCCTCGACGAGCTCCCGCGACGACAGCGCCCGCCGAGCGAGCGCCTCAGCCGCGTCCACCACCCCCAGGTCGGCCGCATCGGTCACGCACCCGATCATCCCACCCGCAGGCCGAGCTAGCGGGCGGCATGGGCGGCGTCGAGTTGCCACCAGAAGAAGTTGCGGGTCTTGGTGAGGATGTCGGTCCTGTTCGCCGCGTAGGGCACGTGACCGGCGCCCTCGTAGGTCACCAGGATCGCCAACAGTCCCGCCTGTTTCGCACGGTCGACGGTGCTGGTCGCCCACGAGTACGGCACCAGGTTGTCCTCGGTGCCGTGGAACAACAGCGCCGCCGCATCCCCGGCGTTGCTGGGGCTGCTGGCGATCTGGGAGCCCGACAGCGACTGGGCGGCCCGTACGGCCGAGGAGAAGCCCTGGTGGTCCCCCGGGCCCGGGTTCTCGGGCGAGTAGCCGACGTTGAGGGCGGTGATCGCCCCGGCCGACGTCCCGCCTATGGCGATGCGGTCGGTGTCGATCCTGTAGGTCGCCGCCTGCTCCCGCAGGAAGCGGACTGCCGTCTGAGCGTCCTGCTGGGCCTGCTGGATGGCGGTGATGCACCGGGTGGGCTCGGAGGAGACGTTCGTGCAGCCGACCGAGTCGAGGCGGTAGTCGATCGAGACGTTGACATAGCCCTTCTGGGCGAAGTAGTTCGCCTCTTCCACGAGCTCCGGCGAAGTGCGGCTGCCAAAGGCGAAGCTGCCACCGTGCACCCAGACGATCGCCGGCCGGGCGGCCACGGTGTCGCCGGTGGGCTGGTACATGTCCAGAGCCAGCGTGATGTTGGCGCCGTCCTGGTTGACGGCGTGACCGAAGACGATCCCGGTGGTCCTGGTCACGGCAAACATGTCGTCCCGGTAGCGGAGTGGGGCGTCGCCGGGCGGATCGACCAGGGTGCAGCCTGCGGCGATCGGCACGACCAGTGACAGGACTGCGGCTACCAGCCAACGGCGACGACGCATCGCGATTCCCCCTCAGATCCGTTGCGGCCCGACGGCGCCGGGCAGATCCTGTCAGGACCTTACCCAGGGAGTAACGCGTTACGACCGTCCGGTAACCAGTGACCAGCCATCCCACCGCCTCGACGAGGACCGTGGGCTCCTGATGGGCGTGAGGCGGATCCCAGTCACCCCGTGTCGGAACCGTCCGTCGTCGCGTGGCTCAACGCCCAGTCGAGCGCGTAGTCGGCAACCTCTTCCCAGCCTTCGATCGACGGCAGCAGGTGTGGTCCCTCGAACTCCGTCACCTCGGTGACGGTGCCCGCGGCCTTGTAGTGCTTCGCGTTCGACTGCTGGATCTTCGGTGGCATGAGGTGGTCGTGGCTGCCCGAGATGAACAACAGCGGCGCCCGGTTCGGGTTCTTGTAGTCGACGTAGGTGTCGTCCTTGCCGGGACGGATGTTCGCGAGCGCACTCCCCCAGAAGATGTGGCCCGACGCGGGAATGTGATAGCGCTCGTAGAGCTCGCGACCACGCTCTTCGGTGAACGTGTTGGTGAACGTGTACTGCCACTGGTCGAACGTCAATCCCACCGCCCGGTGGCGGTTGGCCGGGTTCTTCAGCACCGGGAAACTTGCCTTGATCTGGGACAGCGGCACGGGCTTCACGCCTTCGGTCGGTGCGGAGTTGATCGCCACGCCCGCCGCGCCGTAGCCACGGTCCATCAGCAGCTGGGTGAAGACACCGCCGGCCGAGTGGCCGATGAGGATGGGCGGTCGCTCGAGGCCCCCGACCACGCCCTCGAGACGCTCCATGATCTGCGGGACCGTCAGCTTCTCGATCGGGGTGGGGTCGGCGTTCAACGCCTCGACCTCGACCTCGAAGCCTGGGTACGCCGGCGCCAGCACCGTGAAGCCCTTCTGCTCGTAGTGGGCGATCCAGTCCTCCCAGCTGCGCGGGGTGACCCAGAACCCGTGGATCAAGACGATGGTGTCAGGGGGCGTGCTCATGACCAAGACCCTACGGGACCCCTGTTCCGCGAGCGTGCCGGGCGGCTCCCACCATTGCTCCTACTGTGTGCCTTGACCAGGAGCGAGCCGGAACCCCACCCCGCTCCGCCCCCCTGGTCCGTCGCGTGTGAGGTGGTGGACATGATGGACTTTCTGACGCAGAGCGTCTTGGTGCCACTGGCTGCTCTGGTCTTGTCCGCGCTCTCGGTGTCGATAAACGAACGGCGCCAACGACGCAGCAGAGAGCACCAGCGCCGCATGAGGCTGGCCGGCGCCCGCGACGACGTCGCGTTCCTCGATGCATGGCTGAAGGCCCACGACCTGGCCGCGCCGAACGCTGACGACGACCCTGCACGCGCTCGTGCGATGCGGGACCTCGAGCGCGCGTACTCGGTGTTTGCCAAGTCGTCCGGATCGAGCCTGGCGGAGGATGAGCCGGCCACGCTCGCGCAGATACTCGGCTCGCTCTTCTTGATCCGCCGGCCAAAGGGCACCGCGGCGAGGATGGTTCGTGCGCTGTACTACGTCGCGCTCGCCTGGCTGCTGTTCTTGGCGTACGCCTGGTCGGCGGACGTCGTCGAGGGGGCATCACGAAAAGAGTGGTTCGACGCCGGCGTCGGCTTCGTCCTCTTCGGTCTCGTTCCGGCCTCGCTCGTCCGCGCGTGGGCCGTCTCGTTGGACCGCGGCGAAGATGGCCCTAGCAGGGTGCGGAAGAACGCCGTGTAGGTGCTCGCGGTCGGTTGCTGGGTGCGGTAGACCGCGGGGATGCGAGGCAAGCCGGAGCAGCAGTTGGCGATGCTCACGTCGTTGAGCACCGAGGATCTGATCCCGGTCGATCATCCGATCCGCCGGATCCGCGGGGTCGTCGACGAGGTCCTCGTCGACATGGATGGCGACCTCGACGCCATGTATTCGAGGATCGGGCGGCCGAGCGTGCCACCCGAGCAGCTGTTGAAGGCCACGATCCTGATGGCGCTGTACTCGGTGCGCAGCGAGCGGGCCTTCT
>DASRJN010000146.1:0-4387 GCA_035649455.1 Acidimicrobiales bacterium | reverse complement strand
TAGCTCTTGGCCAGGACCAGGATGGCGAAGGCCTCGGGGAACAGCAGGTTCGAGTTGAGGTCGCCGATCATGACCAGGCACAGCAGCGCCCGGAGCGCGTTGGACCCGATGACCACGAAGCGGCGCCCGCCCTTGGCCCGGTCCAGCGCCGGCCCGATGAGCGGCGCCACCACCGCGAACGGCGCCATCGTGAAGGCCAGGTACAGCGCCACCTTGCCACGGGCCGCGCTGGGGTCGATGTCGAAGAACAGCGACCCGGCCAGGGCCAGGGCGATCAGCGTGTCTCCCGCCACCGCCGCGGCGTGGGTGCGGGCCAGGCGGGTGAAGGGCGTGATGACGAACGGGCTCGGCCCCGCTCGCCGGCGAGGCTTGGACAGCGGCTCCCACCCGTTGTCGGTAGCCATCGATCCGAGGGTACAAGCGCGAGGCCGATCGGCGGCGCAGCCTCCTACCGGTGATCAGGCCGCGGCGGGAGGTCGAAAGGCCACGAGAGTGCCGTGCGCCCAGGCGTCAGGAAGCTAGGCGCGAGGCGTGTCGTACTTGTAGCCCAGCCCGCGGATGGTCACGATGCGGGTGGGGACCGCGGGGTCGCGCTCGACCTTGGCCCGCAGGCGCTTGACGTGCACGTCGAGCGTCTTGGTGTCCCCCACATAATCGGTGCCCCAGACCCGGTCGATGAGCGTCTCGCGGGGCAGCACCCGGCCGGCGTTGGCCAGGAGCAGCTCCAGCAGCTCGAACTCCTTGAGCGGCAGCTTCACCTGCTCGCCGCGGATCTCCACCTCGTGGCGCTCGGGGTCGAGCCGCACGTCCCCCACCTCGATGGCCTCGCCGGGCGCGGCGCGGCCCGCGGTGTCGACCGGGCGGCGGCGCAGTACGGCCCGCATGCGGGCCACCAGCTCGCGCAGCCGGTAGGGCTTGGTGACGTAGTCGTCGGCCCCCACCTCCAGGCCCACCACCGTGTCGATCTCCGAGCCCTTGGCCGTGACCATGATGATGGGGACGGTCGACCGCCGCCGCAGCTCGCGGCACACGTCCACCCCGGAGATCTTCGGCAGCATCACGTCTAGCAGCACGAGGTCGGGCTTGACGGCGTCGAACACCTCGAGCGCCTCGGCTCCGTCGTGCGCGGTCTGTACCCGGAACCCCTCCCGTCTGAGCCCCACGGTGAGGGCCTCCACGAAGCTGTCCTCGTCCTCGACGAGGAGGATCGTGGCGTCGGGCGTTGTCATCCAGCCTCCTTGGTGACTGCGACCGGGCCAGGCCCGGCGGGCAACCGCAGGGTGAAGGTTGAGCCCACGCCCTCGCGGGACTGGACGCGGACCTCGCCCCGATGGTTCGAGGCGACATGGCGGACGATGGCCAGGCCGAGCCCGGTGCCGCCGGTGTCGCGGCTGCGGGCGCGGTCGACCCGGTAGAAGCGCTCGAAGATCCGTTCGAGGTCGCGGCGGGGGATGCCGATGCCATGGTCGCGCACGGTGACGTCGACCCAGGCGCCGTCGGTGCGGGCCCGGACGTCGACCGAGCTGCCCGGCTCGCTGTACTTCACGGCGTTGTCCAGGAGGTTCGTCACCGCCGACACCAGCTGGCGGCGGTCCCCCACCACCGTGAGCCGGGCCGGCGGCCGCTCCACCTCGATCTCGATGCCGCGCTGCTCGGCCGCGGGCCGGACCCGGTCGGTGGCGTCGATGACGAAGCCGGCCACCCCCACCTCGTCGGTGGCCAGGCCGGTGGCCACCTCCAGCCGGGACAGCTCCAGCAGGTCGTCGATGGTGTTGCCCACGCGGAAGGCCTCGCTGGCCAGGCGTTCGGCCAGCCGCCGGGTGACCTCCGGGTCCTTCTCGTCGAGCAACGTCTCGGCCAGCAGCGCCAGGGCCCCGACCGGGGTCTTCAGCTCGTGGCTGATGTTGGCCACGAAGTCGCGGCGCACGTTCTCCAGGCGGCGGCGCTCGGATGTGTCCTCCACCACCACCAGCACGCCGGACGGCCGGGTGGGGCTCTCCAGCGGCACGGCCCGCACGCTGAGCACCCGGCGCGGCGGCCCGAACAGCTCGAGCTCGCGCTCGCCGCCGCGGCCCCGCAGCGCGTCCGACGCCATGGTGGTGATGGCCTCCTCCACTAGGGCGTCACTGTGGCGGGCGGCCAGGAACGAGGCGGCCGGGTCGTTGCGGTACACGATCTCGCCCCGCTCGTCGAAGATCACGACGCCGTCGGCGATGGCCCCCAGCGCCCACGACAGGCGGTTCTCGGCGCGGGCGGAGCGGGCCCGCCGGTCGCGCGCCGCGGCCGCCGCGTGCTCGATGGTGTCGAGCGCGTCGTCCAGCGAGGGCCGGGCCCGGTGGTCGAGCGGGGGCGCGTTGGCATCGAGGACGCGGGCGGCGTCGGCCAGCCGATCGGCCGCCGCCCGGCGGGTGACGCTCGCCGCCACCAGGGCGGCCGACACCCCGACCAGGGCCAGCACCAGCACGGTCGCGAAGATCACCATGGCGCCCTCACGCCAGCCTCCAGCCGTCTCGTTCCAGCATTCCCAGCCGGACGTCGCGCCGACACCCATGCCGGCCCGCGGAGCGATGCCGCCTCACGCCGTCCTCCGGGCGTCCGGCACCAGCGTGCCGAGCAGGTCGCCCACGTCGACCCGGGGGTCGACCTGGATGCCGGCGATGGCCGACACGGCCACGTAGCCCGCCTTCACCAGCGCGGTGTCGCAGTCGGGCGGCAGCTCGACGTTGACCGGGCGCAGCTCCATCTGCAGGCGGCCGCCCCCCTCTGCCGTCTCCACCACCGCCGAGCGGACGGTGCCGAACGGCGCGAGCGTGGCGGCTCGGGCTCCGCCCAGCCGCTCGGGTGGCAGGTCGGGGACGTTGAGGTTGAGCACGACGCCGGGACCCGCCTCCGCCAGCCAGTCGATGGCGGCCGCCGCCACCGCCGCGGCCGTGCCCCAGTGGCGGGGCGCGCTCGGATCCAGGCGGCCGGGCACGTCGAGGCTGACCGCCATGCCCCGGCCCCCGAAGTTGGCGGCCGTCAGCGCCGCCCCCACGGTCCCGGAGTGGAGCACGGCCCGGCCCGTGTTGCAGCCGGGGTTGATGCCCGACACCACCAGGTCGGGCGGCTCGCCGAAGCCGCCCAGCCGGGCCGCCAGCACGCACAGGCCCGGCGGGCCGTCGACCGCGTAGGCCGGGATCCCCGGCAGGTCGGGCAGCTCGACCGGACGAGCGTCGATGTGCTCGTCCACGTGGATCTGGCCGATCGCCGCCCCGGACCCGCTCATGTCGCGGTCGGGAGCGGCCACCACCACGTCACGGCCGTCCTCGACCAACGCCCGGACCAGGGCGTGGAGACCGGGCGACGACACCCCGTCGTCGTTGGTCACGAGCACCTTCATCCCCGACAAGTCTGCCGCCGGGGGCGGCTTCACCGAACCTCGGCGGAGAGGTGACCGGCCTCGCCGGTGAGCAGATAGCGGAGGCGGGCGCCGATGACGGCGGCGTGGTCGGCGATGCGGTCGGCGGCCTGGCCGGCCACGAACAGGTCCATGGCGATGCTCACCGCGTCGGGCCCGTCGAGCCGGCGCAGCTCGGACACGAGCCGCTCGTGGATGGTGGTCAGCTCGGGGCGGTGCTCGACCAGCTCGGTAGCGAGCGTGAGATCCTGTGTGGCCCAGGCCCGCAGTGCGGTGCGGTAGTGGTCGACCGCGATGTCGACCAGGGTGCGCACGATGTCCCACGCGGGACCGCACTCGGCCAGCTCCTCGACATCGGGGCCGAGCTTGATGACCCGCAGCGCCAGGTCGCCCACCCGCTCGAACTCGGAGACGATGCGCACGACCGACACGAGGTAGCGGAGGTCGCCCGCCATGGGCGCCTCGCGGTTGAGCATGTCGTAGCAACGCTCCATGAGCGAGACGTGCATGGCGTCGATCTCGTCGTCGGCCGCCATGGCCGACGCCAGCGCGCCGCCCTCCTCGCCATGGTCGACGACGTCGCGCATGCGCTCCAGGTTCTGGTCCACGCGCACGCCCATCAGCTCGACCTGGATGCGCAGCTGGTCGAGCTCCTCGCGGAAGACCGCTCGTAGCGGGACCGGAGCGCCGTCGGACGACATCTACCCGAAGCGCCCGGTGATGTAGTTCTCGGTCCGCTCGTCGGAGGGGTTCGAGAAGATGGTCTCGGTGCGGTCGAACTCCACGAGCACGCCGGTGCGGCGGTCGGACTCGGGGTTCACCTCGGTGGAGAAGAATGCGGTGGCGTCGGACACCCGGGCGGCCTGCTGCATGTTGTGGGTCACGATGACGATGGTGAACTCGTTCTTGATCTCCTGCATCAGGTCTTCGATGCGGGCGGTGGCGATGGGGTCGAGCGCCGAGCAGGGCTCGTCCATCAACAGCACGTCG
>DASRJN010000145.1:0-4543 GCA_035649455.1 Acidimicrobiales bacterium | reverse complement strand
GGCGCGGGGGCGGTGGTGTCGGGCGGGACCGAGGTGCCGTCGGGGGCCATGGCGCTGGGGGTGCCGGCCCGGATCCGGCCCGACTCGGTCGACCCCGCGACGATCCGCCGGGGGATGCTCAGCTACGTCGAGCGGTGCCGGCGCTACCGCGAGCAGCTGCGTCGCCTCGACTGACCGGGGTCCCCATGACGCTGCGCCGGCTGTGTGTGTTCTGCGGGTCCAGCCTCGGGGCCCGGGCCGCATACGCCGAGGCGACCGCGGCCCTGGGCGCCGAGATGGCCGCCCGCGGGATCGGCCTCGTCTACGGCGGTGCGCACGTGGGGCTGATGGGCCTGCTGGCGGACACGTGCCGGGCGGCCGGGGGCGAGGTCGTGGGGGTGATCCCCGAGTCCCTGGTCGAGGCGGAGGTGGCCCACACCGACCTGGTCGACCTGCGGGTGGTCGGCTCCATGCACGAGCGCAAGGCGCTGATGGCCGAGCTCTCGGACGCGTTCGTGGCCCTGCCCGGCGGCTTCGGCACGCTGGAGGAGTTCTGCGAGGTGCTGACCTGGAGCCAGCTGGGGCTGCACGACCCGCCCAAGCCCTGCGGGGTGCTGGATGTGGCCGGCTTCTTCGAGCCGCTGCTGGCGCTGTTCGACGCGGGTGTGGCCGAGGGCTTCATTCGGCCCGAGCACCGGGGGCTGGTGCTGGCCTCGACCGAGCCCGCCGAGCTGCTGGACGCGCTGGCCGGGTGGGTCCCCCCGCCGCCGGTCCGCAAGTGGGTGTGAGCTGGTCAGCTCGCGCCTGAGGCCAGGTAGTCGAAGCCGGGCAGGTTGCGCGCCAACGTGAAGGTCACGACCACCGCGACCGCGCCGAGCACGGCCCACCGGGGCAGGCGCACCCGGGGCGCTTCCCACCCGGTCAGCGGTAGCAGCACGTAACCGACCCCGAGGACGGCGGCCGCGACCAGGTACGCCGGCAGCAACAGGTTGTGGTCGAGCGCGCCGGCCAGGTCACCGTGGAGTAGGTCGTGCGTGCCGCGCAGGCCGCCGCAGAAGGGGCAGTCGAGGCCGAGCAGCAGCCGGCTGGGGCAGCGTGGGTACAGCCCGCCGCGGGCCGGGTCGACCAGCGCCACGTAGGCGAGGAGGCTGAGCCCGACGACCAGTCCCGTCCAGCGGGACCGGGCGGTGTCCAGGTGCTCCATCCGGCGCCCACGCTAGCGTCGGCCCGATGGACGTGGGACGCGTGGGGATCTGGACCGGGACGCTCGACATCCAGCCGGCGGCCCGGGCGCGGGAGGCCGCGGCCGAGGTCGAGGAGCTGGGTTACGGGGCGCTGTGGATCCCCGAGGCGGTGGGTCGGGAGGTGACCACGCACGCGGCCGTGCTGCTGTCCGCCACCTCGCGCCTGGTGGTGGCGACCGGGGTCGCCAACGTCTTCATGCGCCAGCCCACCTCCGCCGCGGCTGCGCAGCGGTTGCTCGCCGACGACTCGGGCGGTCGCTTCCTGCTCGGGCTGGGCGTGAGCCACGCCCCGATGGTCGAGGGCTTCCTGGGCCAGACGTGGGACAAGCCGGTGTCCCGCATGGCCGCCTACCTGGACGCGATGGACAACGCCTTCAGCGTCTCGCCGCCGCCGGCCGAGGAGCCGCGCCGGGTGCTGGCCGCCCTCGGCCCCCGCATGCTGGCCCTGGCCGCCGACCGGGCGTGGGGCGCCCACACCTACTTCGTCCCGGTCGAGCACACGCCCGTGGCCCGCGCCGCCCTGGGCGACGGGCCCATGCTGCTGGTCGAGCAGGCAGCGGTCCTGTCGCGCGACTCGGATGCGGCCCGCGCCGCGGCCCGCAAGCACATGTCGATCTACCTCACCCTGCCCAACTACGTGAACAACCTGCGCCGCCTGGGCTGGGACGACGACGACCTGGGCGAGGGAGGCAGCGACAAGCTGGTCGACGCCATCGTCGCCTGGGGCGACGAAGCCGCCATCGCCGCGCGCGTCGCCGACCACCACGCCGCCGGCGCGGACCACGTGTGTGTCCAGGTCATCGAGGACGACATGTCCGTCCTCCCCCTCCCGGCCTGGCGCACTCTGGGCCCGGCGCTGGTGGGCGGCTGACCCCGCCGCGTAGTCCCAAAACGACGCCAAAACCCAGGCGAATGCGCTTGGGGCCGCGACCCGGCCACCGCTAGACTTGACCATTGGGTCAAGTTTCAAGGGGGATGATGGCCGAAGGCGCGACGGAGGACCGCACGACGACCAGACCGAACGGCGCCGGAAGTGCCCCCGGGACCGAGAGTGCAACCGCAGCCGACGGCGCCACCGCAGGCGGCGCCGAGGTCCTCGCGGTCGATCCCGACGACGCGACCCGAACCTTCAGCCGGCGGGGCTGGCAGCTGATCCTGCGCCTCACGCGGCAGCGGCGTAGGGGCATCGGCCTCGGTGTCGGCGTCGGCCTGGCCTGGACCGCCGCCAAGGTCAGCACCGGCCTCATCGTCCGCAACGCCGTCGACCAGGGGATCATCGACGACGAGCCGGGCGCCCTCCTCAAGTGGTCGCTGATCCTCGGGTGCGTGGCCATCGCCTCGGCCACCTTCACCGGGCTCCGCCGCTACGTGGCCTTCCGGGAGGCTCGCTGGGTCGAAGCCCACCTGCGCGACCGGTTGTTCGCCCACCTCCAGCGCCTGCACTTCGCCTTCCACGACCAGGCCCAGACGGGCCAGCTCATGAGCCGGGCCAACACCGACCTGCAACAGGTGCAGGCCTTCGTGGTGATGATCCCGCTGACCATCTCCAACGCGGTGACCGTCCTGGCCGTGACCGTCATCCTGGCGACCATCGACCCGGTGCTCACGTTGCTGGCGCTGGGCAGCCTGCCGTTCCTCAACGTGGTCGCCACCCGCTTCTCCCGTCGGCTGTTCCCCAGCGTGATGGGCATCCAGCGCGAGTCGGCCGAGCTCGCCGCGGTGGTCGAGGAGTCCGTCGCCGGCGTGCGGGTCATCAAGGGCCTGGGCGCCGAGCGGGTCCAGGCCGAGCGGCTCAAAGCCGAGGCCCAGGACGTCTACGACGAGTCCATGGCCGCGGCCATGACCCGGGCCCGCTTCCTCCCCGGCATGGAGCTCCTCCCCAACCTGGGGCTGATCATGGTGCTCGGCTACGGCGGCCACCAGGTGCTCAACGGCAGCCTCACCCTGGGCACGCTGGTGATGTTCAACGTGTACATCGCCATGCTCGTGTGGCCGTTGCGCATGCTGGGCATGATCGTCGCCCAGGCCCAGCGGGCCGCGGTGTCGGCCGAGCGGGTCGACGACGTCCTCGGCACCGAGCCGGAGATCGACGACCCCGACCACGCGGACTCCCTGCCCACCGGGGGCGGCGAGGTCGCCTTCGAGGGCGTTCGCTTCGGCTACGGCCGCCCGCTGCCGGTGCTCGACCGCTTCGACCTGCGGGTGGCGGCCGGCGAGTCGGTGGCGCTGGTGGGCGCCACGGGTGCCGGGAAGACCACGGTGGCCCGGCTGATCCCCCGGTTCTACGACGTCGAGGACGGCACCGTGCGCCTCGACGGCGCGGACGTCCGCACCATGGCCCTGGCCGACCTGCGCCGCGCCATCGGCATCGTGTTCGAGGACACGTTCCTGTTCAGCGACACCATCGCCGCCAACATCGCGTTCGCCGACCCCGACGCCCCCCACGAGGCGATCGAGCGGGCGGCTCGCCTGGCCGGCGCTCACGAGTTCATCAGCGGGCTGGCTGAGGGCTACGCCACCCTCATCGGCGAGCGCGGCTACTCGCTGTCGGGCGGGCAACGCCAGCGCATCGCCATCGCCCGGGCCATCCTCGCCGACCCCCGCGTGCTGATCCTCGACGACGCCACCTCGGCCGTCGACCCCACCAAGGAGCACGAGATCCGGGACGCGCTGACCGAGGTCATGCGGGGGCGGTCGACCATCGTGATCGCCCACCGCCCGGCCACCATCGCGCTGGCCGACCGGGTCGTCCTCATCGACGGCGGCCGGGTGGCGGCCGAGGGGGCGCACGCCGACCTGCTGGCGACCGACGACCGCTACCGGGCCGTGCTGGCCGCGGCCGCGGCGGCCGACGCCGAGCGGGCCCACGCCGGGAACGGCCAGGGGAACGGGAACGGCCATGGCAACGGCCAGGGCCACGAGGACCCGACCCGCGAGGAGGTGGCGTCCTAGATGTGGATGCAGGGGGGCGTCGCCGAGGAGGATCGCCTCGACCGGGTCGAGGCCGGCCGGGTGCTGGGCCGCACCGCCCGCATGCTCCGCCCGCAGGCACGGCGGGTGGCCGCGGCGCTGGTCATGGTCGTGGCCTGGACCGGCACGGTGCTGGCCGGGCCGTACCTGGTGAAGTTCGGGATCGACCAGGGCATCACCAAGGGTGACGCGAGCAAGCTCGACCTGGCGGTGATCGCCTACGTCGTCATCGCCATCGCCGCCTACATCACCTACCGCATCCAGATCGCCCTGATCAGCCGGGTGGGCGAGGAGTTCCTGCGCGGCCTGCGCGTCCGCGTGTTCGACCACCTCCAGCGGCTGTCGATGCC
>DASRJN010000144.1:0-2185 GCA_035649455.1 Acidimicrobiales bacterium | reverse complement strand
CCAGGGCTTCACCCGGCCCGACCAGGCCGGCACGGCGGGCTGGTGCTTCGCCCTGAGCCGCGCCCTGTTCGACGAGGTCGGGCCGTTCGACGAGTGGTTCAGCCCGGCCTACTGCGAGGACACCGACTACTGGCACCGCGCGTGGAAGCTGGGCGTCGAGCTGTCGCCGGTCCCCGCGGCCCACGTGGTGCACGCCCGCCGGACGAGCAGCCACGTCGGAGCGGACCGGCTGCTGCAGGCCCACCGCTACAAGTACGGCTGGAAGCACGGCGTCGATCCCGACCGCGCGCCGCCGTACTACAACCGCGAGATCGTCGACTACGAGCCCGCGGCCCGACCGGGGGTGGTGCCGTGAGCATCGACCACGTGACCCCCTACCTCGACGCCGCCGGCGTGTGCCCGGACCCGATCTTCGTGATCGGCTCGCCGCGGTCCGGCACCACTGCGCTGGCGCAGTCGCTGGGACGCCATCCGGCGCTGTGGGTGGGCAAGGAGTCGTACCTGCTGCACGACCTGTTCACGGGCCGGCGCATCGAGCGGATGTGGGACCGGCACATGCAGCGGGTGAACCCGTGCTGGCTGGCGCACGAGAAGATCGAGCAGGACGAGCTGCTCGCGTTCATCGGGCTCGGCTTCAACGCCCTGTTCACGAGCCGGTCCGAGGGCAAGCGATGGATCGACCCGACGCCGCTCTACACGCCGATGGTCGAGACCATCGCCGCGCTGTTCCCCGGTGCCGTCTTCGTCCACATCCTGCGGGACGGCCGCCACGTCGTCCGCTCGATGATCAACTTCGAGCGCAAATTCTCGCTGGAGGCCATCGCCCGGGCGACGCCGAAGGAGATCCCGACCTGGTCGAAGGACCTCCGCGAGGGCTGTGAGACGTGGGCCGCCTGGGTGGAGGTCGCGCTCGACTTCGAAGCCGCGCACCCCACCCGCTGCATCACGGTCCGCAACGAGGACCTGGCGGCCGATCCGGAGACGGGCTTCGCCGCCATCGCCGACTTCCTCGGCCTCGCCCCGGACCCGGGACCGGCGACGCTCTTCGCCCAGCAGCGGATCAACTCCAGCTGGGCCAACGAGACCGCCCGCCCGGACGACGACGACTGGTCCGGCTGGACCCGCGCGCAGCGCAAGGAGTTCCTCGCCGTCGCCGGCGACACGATGCGGCGGGCCGGCTACGGCGACGGCAAGGTCCTGAAGGAGTGGGCGCGTGGCTGACGTCCCGTGGGAGATGCGGCCCCGCGTCTTCTGCATCGGGCTCAACAAGACCGGCACGTCGTCCTTCCACGAGGCGATGCAGGCCCTGGGGCTCGCGAGCTTCCACTGGGGCGGCCCCACCGTCCGCCAGGCGGTCGAGGCCGCGCTCGCCGAGGGTCGCCCGCTCCTGTCGGGTCTCGACCCAGCTATCGACGCCTTCTCCGACATCGAGCCCCTGACCAAGAACTTCGACGTGCTCGACCGCCAGTACCCGGACAGCCGCTTCGTCCTCACGGTTCGGCCGGTCGACGCCTGGGTCGACAGCCGCCGCCGTCACGTGAAGCGGAACCTGGCGCGCCGCGAGGCCGGTGAGTACCACGGCCGCTTCGTCGTGGTGGACGAGGACGCGTGGCGCCGCGAGTGGTTCGACCACGTCCCTCGCGCCCGGCGGTACTTCGCCGGCCGGGACGACTTCCTGGAGGTGGACCTGACGGCGTGTGCGGGCTGGACGCCGCTGTGCACCCTTCTCGACCTCCCCGAGCCCTCTGTGCCGTTCCCGTGGGCCAACCGGGATCGGGCCACGATCGTCGACCGGTCCTGACCCCTCGGCCTCGTGATCTCCCGAGACACCGTGATCCTGGTGGCACCCGTCGCCGCCGCCTGGGCGATCGCCTTGATCGGCTGGGTGACCCGCGTCCGGCGCGGGCCACGATCGGAGGGTGACGGGTTGCCGTCCAAGCGGCAGCGCGGGGTCGTCATGGCCCTGGTGGCCGTGGGTGCGATCGCCGCCGCGTTCCTGGCCCCGGTCATCTCGGTGCTGTGGGTGGTGCTGGCGCTCAACCTGGTGCTCGGGGTCGGGGAGAACGTGCCGTTCTCGCCGTACTCGATGTTCTCGATGCCGTCGACGACCGCATGGGCGCTGTGCTTCGAGGACGGGGAGGGTGCGTCGGTCCCGATCTCCAAGCTGGGCCTGGCGCCTCACGAC
>DASRJN010000143.1:0-8601 GCA_035649455.1 Acidimicrobiales bacterium | reverse complement strand
CCGCCAGGTCGACCTGGTCGAGGCCGTGACCAAGGGCCTGGTGGCCAAGCTGCTCCACCAGCCCACCGTCGTCCTCAAGGACGCGGCCGGCAGCGCCCGGGGCGACCGGCTGGTGGCGGCGCTGCGCGAGCTGTTCGAGATAGAGGGCTAGCCCCTTGGCCGGACGATGAAGCTCCGGGTCGCCACCCGGGGCTCGGCTCTCGCCCGCTGGCAGGCCGACCATGTCGCCGGCCTGCTGCGCAAAGCCGACCCGGGCCTCGACGTCGAGGTAGTCGTGATCGAGACCGGCGGCGACCTCCGGCGCGACGTGCCCATCTGGGAGCTGGGGGGCAAGGGCGTGTTCGTCAAGGAGGTCCAGGCCGCGGTGCTGGAGGGCCATGCCCGGCTCGCGGTCCACTCGGCCAAGGACCTGCCCTCGGCCACTCCCGAGGGCCTGGTCATCGCGGCCGTGCCCGAGCGGGCCGACGTGCGCGACGCCCTGGTGGGCGCGCCGCTGGTCGACCTGCCCGACAGCGCGGTGGTGGCTACCGGCTCGTTGCGACGCCGGGCCCAGCTCGCCGCAGTCCGGCCCGACCTGCGGTTCGAGGGCCTCCGGGGCAACATGGACACCCGGGTCAACCGGGCCGGCCACGATGGCGTGGAGGCAGTCGTGGTGGCCGCCGCCGCTCTCGACCGGCTGGGCTGGGGCGCGCGCATCGCCGAGCGCCTCGACGTGGACGTGATGGTCCCCCAGGTGGGCCAGGCCGCCCTGGCGGTCGAGTGCCGGGCCGACGACGACGAGGTGCGCTGTGCCCTGGAGCGCATCGAGCACGGCCCCTCACGCCGGGCGGTCGACGCCGAGCGTGGCTTCCTGGCCGAGCTGGGCGGCGACTGCTCGCTGCCCGCGGCGGCCCACGCCACCCTGGCCGGCGACAGCGTGCACATCCGGGGCCTGATCGCCACGGTCGACGGGACCCGCGTGGTGCGCCACGAGCTGTCGGGGCCAGCCGCGGCCGGAGCCGCACTGGGTCGGTCGGTGGCCCGCACCCTGCTGGACGAGCAGGGCGGGGCTGAGCTGCTGGGCGGGGCGTAGCGCTCCATGACGGTCCACCTCGTCGGGGCCGGCCCGGGCGATCCCGGGCTGCTCACGGTGCGCGCCCTCGAGGTGCTGCGCCGTGCCGACGTGGTCGTCTACGACCGCCTGTCGCAGGAATCGCTGCTGGATCTGGCGCCCGAGGCTGCCGAGCGGATCGACGTGGGCAAGGCGCCCGGCCACCACCGCCTGTCCCAGGACGACATCAACGCGCTGCTGGTGGAGCGGGGACGGAAGGGCGAGACGGTGGTGCGGCTCAAGGGCGGCGACCCGTTCGTGTTCGCCCGGGGCGGCGAAGAGGCGGCTGCGCTGGCCGCGGCGGCGGTGCCGTTCGAAGTGGTGCCGGGCATCACCTCCGCCATCGCGGTGCCCGCGTACGCGGGGATCCCCGTGACGCTGAGGCACTCGTCCACCAGCGTCACCATCGTCACCGGCCACGAGGACCCGGCCGTCGGCGAGCACGGCACGGTGGACTGGGAGGCGGTGGCCCGCGTGGGCGGCACCATCGTGATCCTCATGGGCGTGGCCCGGATCGGGCGGATCGCCGAGGCCCTGATGGCCGGGGGCCGCTCGCCGGACACCCCGGTGGCCGCGACGCAATGGGGCACCCGGCCCGAACAGCGCACCGTGCGGGCCACGCTGGCGACCATCGGCACGGTCCCGCTGGGCTCGCCGTCGACGATCGTGGTGGGCGACGTGGCCGCCTGCGACCTGGCGTGGTTCGAGAACCGGCCGCTGCTGGGCCGGCGAGTGGTCGTGACCCGCGCCCGCGCCCAGGCCGGTGAGCTGGTGGCGCACTTGGCCGCGCTCGGGGCGGCGACGGTGGAGGTGCCCGCCATCGAGATCGTCGATCCCGACGACGGCGGAGCGGCGCTGGCCGCCGCGGTCGAGCGGCTCGGGGACTACGACTGGCTGGTGCTCACCTCGCCCAACGGGGCCCGGCGCCTGCTCGACGCGCTCGACCGGGTGGGCCGCGACGCCCGGGCCCTGGGCGGCGTGCGGCTGGCCACCATCGGCCCCGGCACCGCCGCCGCCCTGGCCGAGGCCCGGCTCGTGCCCGACCTCGTGCCGCCGCGCTACGTGGCCGAGTCGCTGCTCGACTCGTTCCCCGACCCGCCCGCGTCGGGCGAGCCCAAGGGACGGGTGCTGCTGGTGCGGGCCGCGGTGGCCCGCGACATCCTGCCCGCCGGCCTGGCCGAGCGCGGCTGGGACGTGGACGTGGTGGATGCCTACCGCAGCGACCCGGTCCCGCTGTCGGACGTCCAGGCCAAGGCGCTGGCCGAGGCCGAGATCGTCACCTTCACGTCGTCGTCCACGGTGACCAACCTCGTGGCGGCCGCCGAGGGCCGGCCGTTGCCCCAGGTGGTGGCGGCCATCGGCCCGGTCACCGCCGCGACGGCACGGGACCACGGGCTCTCGGTGGCGGTCGAAGCCGAGGTTCACACCATCGAGGGGCTGGTCGACGCCCTGCTCGCCTGGGCGGCCGAGCACCCGCCGCCGGACGCATGAGCCTGCCGGGCGCGCTGGTCCTCGACTTCGACGGCCTCATCCTCGACACCGAGTCCTGCACCTACGACGCGGTGGTGGACATCTTCCGCGACCACGGCCTCGAGCTCGACCTGGCCCGCTGGCAGGCCATCCTGGGCACGGCCGACCGGCCCCACTGGACCGTGTGGCTGGTCGAGGAGCTGGGCCGGCCCGTAGACCGCGTCACGCTGGTGGCGCGGCGCGAGAAGGCCCGCATGGCGGCGCTGGTCACCCTGCCGCCCTGCGCCGGGGTCGAGGACTTGCTCGCGGCGGCGGCCGACGCGGGCGTGCCGTGCGCGGTGGCGTCGTCGTCCTCGGCCGAGTGGGTCGTGCCCCACCTGGGGCGCCTGGGACTGCGGGACCGGTTCGCGGCGGTGGTCACGTCCGACGACGTCGGGGGCGACCCGCGGCGCACCAAGCCGGCGCCCGACCTGTTCATCGCCGCCGCCATGGCCGTCGGGCAGCCGCCGGCGCGCTGTGTGGTGCTCGAGGACTCGCCCAACGGCGTGAAGGCGGGGAAGGCCGCGGGCATGGCGGTGGTGGCGGTCCCGGGGCCGATGACGGCCGGCCTCGACTTTGCCGGCGCCGACCTAGTCGTTCCGTCACTACTGGGCCTCGATCTCCGGCACCTCGGAGCGTTTGTGACGGGTTAAGGTCGATCCCGCGCGGAACCGCCTGCGCTATCGCCCTTGTGTGTCGGTTGTGCTTGACTGTCAGACAACCGTTTCGGCCGCAAGGTGGCGGTCCGTGAGTCGCAGCTACCTGCAATGCACCTGGGTACCGAGGGGGCACCCGGTGTGACTAGTGGGCCCGGGGGACGAGAGGGCGCGTGTCACTGCTGACCGTCAACAACGTGAGTGTGCGCTTCGGGGGCGTCGTCGCCCTCGACGACCTGACGTTCACCGTGGAACCGGCCGGAATCTGTGCCCTCATCGGCCCCAACGGCGCCGGCAAGACCACGCTGTTCAACGTCCTGAGCCGGCTGTACCAGCCCAACAGCGGCACGGTCACCTTCGACGGCAAGGACCTGCTCGCCACCCCGGCCCACAAGATCGTGCGGCTGGGCCTGGCCCGCACCTTCCAGAACGTCGCCCTGTTCCCGGCGCTGACCGTGCTGGAGAACGTCATGACCGGGGCGCACTCGCACGGCGAGGTCGGCTTCGGCCGCTCGATGCTGCGCATCGGCGCGGCCCGTGAGGAGCGCCAGCTGCGGCGCCGGTGCCTCGACCTGCTGGAGCGGCTCGACCTGGCCGAGCTGGCCCACCGGCCCGTCGCCGGCCTGCCGTTCGGCACCCTCAAGCGCATCGAGTTCGCCCGGGGCCTGGCCACCGAGCCCAAGCTGCTGATGCTGGACGAGCCGGCCAACGGCCTCACCCACGGTGAGGTGGACGAGTTGGGCGACACGATCCGGTCCATCCGGGACCAGTTCGACCTCACGATCCTGCTGGTGGAGCACCACATGGCCATGGTGATGGCGATCTCCGACCACATCGTCGTCCTCGACTTCGGGCGCAAGATCGCCGAGGGGCCGCCCAGCGCCATCCGCAACGATCCCGTGGTGATCGAGGCTTACCTCGGGGCGCCGGCATGACCCACGTCCTCGAGCTCGAGGGCGTCAGCGGCGGCTACGGGCACGCGCAGGTCCTGCACGGCATCGACCTCACCGTGGAGGAGGGCCACGTCGCGGTGGTGCTGGGGGCCAACGGCGCCGGCAAGACCACCACGCTGCGGGCGATCTGTGGCGTCGTCGGCGTCAAGGGCGGCGACATCCGGTTCGACGGCAAGTCGCTGGTGGGTAAGAGCCCCGAGGAGGTGTCCCGCCTCGGCATCGCCCACGTGCCCCAGGGCCGCGGCACGTTCAGCGAGCTGACCGTCGACGACAACATGCGCATCGGGGCCATCAACCGCAAGGACAAGGAGGTCGCCGGCGACCTGGAGCGCTGGTACGCGGCGTTCCCCCGCCTGGGGGAGCGGCGCAAGCAGGAGGCCGGCAGCATGAGCGGCGGCGAGCAGCAGATGCTCGCGCTGGCCCGGGCCATGATGGCCCGGCCCCGTCTGTTGCTGCTGGACGAGCCGTCGCTGGGCCTGGCCCCGCTGGTGACCCGCGAGCTCTTCGCCCACCTGGGCGACCTCAACAAGGGGGAAGGTCTGTCCATCCTCGTCGTCGAGCAGAACGCCAACCTGGCCCTGGAGATCGGCCACTGGGGCTACGTGCTGGAAGCCGGGCGCATCGCCGTGCAGAACACGGCGGACAAGCTCCATGACGACGAGGCCGTCCGCAAGGCCTACCTGGGGTTCTGACAGATGCAGCTGTTCGTCGAACAGGTCCTCAACGGGATCGCCAACGGCGTGGTCTATGGATCGGTGGCGCTGGCCCTGGTCCTCATCTTCCGCACCACCGGCGTCCTCAACTTCGCCCAGGGGGAGATGGCGCTGTTCGCCACCTTCATCTCCTGGAAGCTGACCCAGCAGGGCCTGCCGGTGGTGGGCGCCATCGCCGTCTCCATGGCCATCGCCTTCGTCAGCGGCGCGGTGATCGAGCGCGTGCTGATCCGCCCGGTGGAGACCGGCCGGAGCCCGCTCAACGTGGTGATCGTGACGCTGGGCATGTTCCTGGCGCTGAACTCGCTGGTGCAGCTCATATTCGGGACCGACCCGCAGTTCATGCCGTCCGCGTTCCCCTCGGGCGGCATCGAACTGTTCACCAGCAACGGCCGCACCGCCACCCTCCAGAAGGGCACGCTGGGCCTCGTGCTCGTGCTCATCGCCGAGTGCGTGGTGCTGTGGTTCATGCTCAACCGCACCAAGCTCGGGCTCAAGCTGCGGGCGGTGGCGACCAACCCCGACTCCGCTCGCCTGCACGGCATCAAGGCCGGGTCCATGCTCATGCTGGGCTGGGCCCTGTCGGCCGCCATCGGAGCGCTGGCCGGCTCGTTGGTGGCGGCCCAGCGCACGGGCTTCGACTCCAACCTGATGCAGACGGTCCTGGTCTACGCCCTCGCGGCCGCCGCGCTCGGCGGGTTCGACAGCCTGTGGGGGGCGGTCATCTGCGGGATCATCGTCGGCGTGGCCGACGCGCTCACGATCCAGTACATCGATCCGCTCAACGGCATCGAGGTGGTGCTGCCGCTGGCGCTGATCCTGGTGGTGCTGGTGGTGTCGCCCCACGGCCTGTTCGGCAAGCGGACGGTGGAGAGGGTCTAGATGACGACCGACCAGACCGGCGCTACCGTCGAGCCGATGCTGGGCGCGGCGCCCCTCGAGCTCGAGGCCGAGCCGTCGCCGGGTCGCCAGACCCTGTGGCCCCAGATACCGCGGCCGGTGTTCATCGCCCGGGTGATCATCGGCACGGCCATGGCTGCCGCAGCCCTGTACGCGCCGTTCTATTTCGACCCGGTCTACAACCGGCTGCTGTCCCAGGCGATCTACCTGGCCATCGCAGCCATGGGCCTGAACCTGCTGACCGGGTTCAACGGTCAGGTGTCCATCGGCCACGGGTTCTTCTACGGCGTGGGCGCGTTCACCTCGGCCATCCTCATGGTCGACCACGGCTGGACCTTCGAGGCCACCATCCCGGTGGCGCTGGTGCTCAACGGCATCGTCGGGCTGTTGATAGGCCTGCCGGCGCTCAGGGTGCGGGGCTTGTACCTCGCGCTCGTGACCCTGGGCCTGGCCGTCCTGTTCCCGCAGCTGGCCACCAAGTACGTGGAGGGCACCGGCGGCGTGGCCCTGGTGCGCCCGCGGGCCCGCGACTTCGCGTCGCTGATCCAGGGCCTCGACGACGACCAGTGGGCCTACTTCCTCAGCCTGGCCATCATGGCGGTGCTGTTCCTGCTGGCCTGGAACCTGGTGCGGGGCCGGATCGGCCGGTCGATGATCGCCGTGCGCGATCAGGAGATCGCGGCCACCACCGTGGGCGTGAACCTGGCCGGCACCAAGGTGGCCACCTTCGCCATCAGCGCCGCCTACGCCGGCGTGGCCGGCTCGCTGTCGGTCATGGTCGACCACGTGGCCGCGGCCACCAACCCCATCTTCTACTTCCAGCGCTCGGTCGAGTTCCTGGTGGCCATGGCGATCGGCGGCGCGGCCACGATCATGGGCCCGGCGGTGGGGGCGCTGGCGCTGGTGCTGCTGCGCCGCAACACCGAGGACCTGATCGAAGGCAAGGAGATCCTGGCCCCCGCCCTCTACGGCGCGGCCCTCATCGCGATCGTGTTCGTGCTGCCCGAAGGCCTGGTAGGAGGCGTCCGTCGCTTCCTCGCCTGGATCGGTCGGCGCTCGTCGGCGAAGGGAAGGCCGCCGACCCATCCCATCCCTGACGACAGCCAATGACTAGGAGGGCCACAGCAATGTTGAAAGGTAGAAAGTTCCGCATCGTGGCGTCGTTGCTGGCGCTCGCGCTCGTAGGGGCAGCGTGCAGCGGGCGTGACGACGACAACGAAGCGTCGACGGACGAAGGCGGCTCCGAGGGCGGCGCCGCCGCCGAGTCCGCCATCGACACCGCCGACTGCGCCGCCGATCCCAGTGCCGAGATCGAGGGCAACGAGATCAAGCTGGTGTCGAGCTTCCCGCAGTCCGGTGCGACCGCGGCGTTCTCGCAGATCGCCCGCGGCTGGAAGGCGTACTTCCAGATGATCAACGACGAAGGCGGCGTCGACATCGGCGGCAACACCTACACCATCGCGTTCGAGGACAAGGACGACCAGTACAACGCGCAGCAGACGGTCGCCAACATCGACGAGCTGGTGGGCCAGGACGGCTCGAACGCGTTCGGGGTGTTCAGCGTCGTCGGCACGGCCAACAACCTCGCCATCCGCCAGCAGCTCGGTGACCTCTGCGTGCCCAACATGTTCGCGGCCACCGGTTCGCCCGCCTGGGGCGATCCGACCTATCCGTGGACGCTGGGCTCGTCGCTGTCGCCCTACTCGCTCGAGGGCAAGGCGTTCGCCGATCTCCTCGCCGAGGAGAAGCCCGACGCCACGGTGGCGATGCTGGTCCAGGACGACGACTTCGGCAAGGCCTACGAAGAGGGCTTCAAGGCCGCCATCGAGGGCACGGACATCGAGCTCGTCAAGGTGGAGAAGTACGCGACCGGCGCCACCGAGGTGTCGGCCCAGATCACCAGCCTGGCGGCCACCGGGGCCGACGCGTTCTTCAACGGCGCCACCCTGCTGGCATGCCCGGACGCGCTGACCAAGGCCGCGGCTGCGAACTGGACGCCGATCACCTGGGTGTCCGCCACTTGCACGTCCAAGACGCTCATGGGTCTGGCCGGTGCCAACGCCAACGGTGTGTACAGCTACACCAACCTCAAGGACCCGCTGAACCCGGACTGGGACGACGACGCGGCCATGATGGAGTACCGCGAGAAGGTCGCCCAGTACCAGCCCGACGCCGACCTCGACAACGGCATCGTGGCCTACGGGTGGACCCAGGGCGCCCTGCTGGTCGAGGCGCTGAAGGCCGCCGAGGCACCGACCCGGCTCGCCGTCATGGAGTCGATCCACGACTTCGAGGCCTCCGACGTCGGCCTGCTGCTGCCGGGCGTCACGGTCAAGACCGGCGAGGACGACCCCTTCCTGGGCGAGGCGTACAACATCATGACCTACGAGTTCACCGCTCCCGATGCCCGCAACCACTTCGTCCTGGTGGGCGACGTGAGCGATGTCGAGGGCCAGACCGCCGACTTCACCCCCGAGGACCTGATCTCCTCGGGCTGACCCAAACCCGGTTCCTGTACTCCGTTCGGGGAGGGGTGTCCGCGGATGCCCCTCCCCGTTCGCGTCTATGGGTCGCGGCCGGTCCGGCCGTAGCATCGAGGCCGTGACGTTTCCTCAGCGCCGGCTGCGCCGGCTCCGCCGCACGCCGGCCCTGCGCCGGCTGGTCGCCGAGACCCGGCTGTCGGTCGACGACCTGATCGTCCCGCTGTTCGTGCGCGAGAACATCGACGCGCCCCAGGCCATCAGCTCGCTGCCCGGCGTGCTGCAGCACACCCGCGACTC
>DASRJN010000142.1:0-4117 GCA_035649455.1 Acidimicrobiales bacterium | reverse complement strand
GGCCCGGCCCGTCCCGCCGCGGCGGCCGTCGCCGCGCCCGTGCTGGCGGTCGATCAGCCCCGCGACCTGGTCGACGGTCAGCAGGTCAGCGTGACCGGCACCGGCTTCGCGCCCGGGGCGCAGGTCGCCGTCCACCAGTGCCGGAGCGCGCCCGTGGGACCGGTCGACTGCGACCTCGGCACGGTGGTGACCGCGGCAGTCGACGCCGCCGGAGGGTTCCACATCAGTCACCAGGTGTTCGTCCTCATGAACGACTGGGCGGGACAGGTCGACTGCCGGATCGCGCCCGGGTGCGTGCTCGCGGCCGGGGTCTTCTTCGACGGCGGGACCTCGGTGGCCGCCGCGCCGATCGCGTTCGACGCCGGCGAGCCGCTGCTGCCACCGCCCACCGTCACTGTGTCGCCCGCCGACGGGCTCACGGACGGCGGCACGGTCACGGTCGAGGGCCACGGTTTCGTCCACCGGGAGTCACGTGCCATCCTGCCGGCGCCGGGCGCGCCGACTGTCGGCCTGTTCCAGTGCGGCCAGGGCCTGACGGAGCCCGAGCCGGGCGAGGATCCGCCGCCGCCCACCCCCTTCGTCGACTGCCGCCCCGGCCCGACCGACAGGGTCGAGCTCGACGAGGACGGGAGCTTCCGGACCGAGATCCCCGTGTCGGCCCGGCTGCTCGGCGAGAGCAGTGGCGAGCTGTTCGACTGCCGCACCCCGGAGGAGCCGTGCCTGCTGGTCGCCGCCCTCCGCTCGCCGTACGCCCCGGGCGCGGCGCAGGCCGAGCTGCAGTTCGACCCCGACGGCAGGCTGGCCGACCGGCCGGCCCCGGCGATCGAGGTCACCCCCGACGCCAATCTCGGAGACTTCACCGAGGTGTCGGTCCGCGGCCGCGGCTTCGTCCCCGGCGCCACCGTGCAGGTCGAGGTGTGCCGGGTCGACGACCCGGACCGGTGCTCCCCCTACCGCGTCTCCCAGCGCCCGCGGGCCGACATCACCGGTGAGTTCGCGATCGACCTGTCGGTGTGGGGCCGGGAGGAGGAGCAGACCCCGTTCGGTGCGATCATCATGGACTGCCGGATCGCCCCGGGCTGCCACGTGCGGGCCCGGGAGGTCGAGCGGGAGGCCGAGGCCACGGTCCCGCTCACGTTCGCGGCGCCGGGGCCGCCCCGCGGCCGCTACCTGGACGTCACCTTCCCCGACGTCCAGGTCGACCGCGACATCGCCTACCGGGACGCCGTCGATGCCCGCGGCAACCCGGTCCGCCTGACACTGGACGTGTACCGGCCGGTCGGCGACACCGCCACCAGCCGCCCGGCGGTCATGTGGATGCACGGCGGCTTCTTCACCGGAGGCGACAAGAGCCACGGCACCCGCATCGCGACCGCCTACGCCCAGCGCGGCTACGTGGCCGTGTCGGTCAACTACCGGCTCCGGCCGTTCGCGTCGCAGTGGCGCGACATGTACCTGGCCAGCCTCGACGCCTACGACGACGCCATCGCCGCGGTGGACTGGCTGCGGCTCCACGCCGCCGAGTACGGGATCGACCCTGACGCGATCGTGGCGTCCGGCTTCTCGGCGGGGGCCGTGACCGCCACGAACCTCGCCGTCCTGCCGGGCGAGCGGGGGCCGGCCACGTCGCCGGTCGCCGCCGCCATCCCTGAGTCAGGACTGCTGTACACCGCGCCGAAGGCCGGCGATCCGCCCATCCAGGCCTTCCACGGCACCGACGACGGCACGACCCCGTTCGAGAGCATGGCCCGGGTCTGCGACCTGGCGGAGGAGGTCGGCGTCGGCTGCGACCTCGTGACCTACGCGGGCGGCGACCACGGCACGCCCGAGGGCGACAGGATCCAGCGGAGCACGGCCTTCATGGTCGACCAGGTGCTGGCGCCGCGGGGCTACCTCGACGTCGCGGCCGAGCCGGGCGGGCCCTACACGGTGGCCGAGGGCTCGACGGTCACGCTCGACGGCTCGGGGTCCACCGGCGGGGACCTGACCTACGCCTGGTCACCCGCCGGCCGCGTCGGCGACCCCAGCGCGGCCCGACCGGTGCTCACCGGGCTCGACGACGGCGTCGAGGACCTCGACCTCGTGGTAGCCAGCACGCATGGCTTCTCGGCCCGCGCCCAGGTGCAGGTCACGACGACCAACGTCGCCCCGACGGTGGACGCCACGGCCACGGTGGCCGACGACGGGACCGTCACCCTGGCCGGCACCGCGACGGACCCCGGCCTCGCCGACACCCACACCGCGACCATCGACTGGGGCGACGGCGTGTCCGAGCCCGCCACCGTCCTGCAAGGGAGCGGCGGCGCCACGCTGTCGGGCAGCCACCGGTACGCCGGTCCGGGCGAGTTCGTGGTGACGCTCACGGTCGAGGACGACGACGGCGGGACGACGACCTGGACCGGCACGATCGCGGACGACGACTGCACCATCGTCGGCACGGCCGGCGACGACCGGCTCACCGGCACCGACGGCGACGACGTCATCTGCGGCCTCGGCGGCAACGACGTCCTGAGCGGCCTGGCCGGCAACGACCGGATCGTCGGCGGCGACGGCGACGACGTGCTGCGGGGCGGCCGCGGAGCCGACGTCCTGGAGGGCGGCGCGGGTCGGGACCGGGCCGAGGGCGGCAAGGGCCGCGACCTCTGCACCGCCGAGAGGCGCCGTTCCTGCAAGCGTCCCTGACCGCCACATGGGGGTGGCGCCACCCGACCGCCGGGCGGCGCCACCCCACCACCGTCGCGGTCGGCCGGCTGGTTACGACGGGATCTCCTGGTCGGTGGGGGGCAGGAGGGACTCGGGCACCTCGGCGGTCAGCCTGTCGGCAATGGCCTGGGCCTGCTCGGCGATGTCGGAGATGGACGGGGACCCGGGCGCATCGTCGGTGCGATCGGCGGCGACCTGGCGGCAGCGGTGGGTCAGGATCCGGGCCCGTTCGGCCAGCAGGGCCCAGGCCGGCTCGCGGTGGGGCGTCAGGTTGCTCATCACGTAGTACATCTCGAACGCGAAGCCGGCTGTCCGGCCCTCCTGCGCCGGACCGACCGGCAGGGTGGTCAGCTTGGTGCCCAACGGGTGGAGCACCTTCGCCATCAGGCCCAGCGCCGCGCCCACCAGGGTGCCGAGCTGCGTGTCGGTCTCGTCGGTGTGGGTGAAGAACCGCAACAGGACGTGCAAGGTCAACTCGTAGGCCAAGCCCGCCAGCTCGGCGACCTGGCGGGCCGCGGGGTCGGTGATGACGGGCCGAGGCGTGGGGATGTCGAACGGCTGGCGGAGGAAGGCGGCGAGCACGGGGCGGGCCGGCTCGAAGCTCGGATCGGCCTGCCGCAGGGCGTCGAACTCCTGGCGAACGGACAGGAACCGGCCGTAGTGGGCGGCTTCCCAGTCGCCTTGGGCGCCTTCACCCTGCTCGATGATCTCCTCGACCGCAGCCAGGGCGGAGTCGAGGTCGGTGACGGCCACCAGCTGCGGCCATCCGAACAGCTCGGGGGTGGCCTGGGCCCGGGGGGAACCGACGAACAGGCCGTGCTCGCCGAGCCGGGCAGCCAGCGTGCGCAGCCCGCCCGCGATGCCGCGGTAGAGATGGCCGACGGTCTCGAACTCCTGGCCCCGAGGCAGGGTCTCGTGCTCGTCGACCGCGTCACGGGGCGCAGCGGTCGGGACGAACTCGGCCGCGTCCTGGCGGTCCATGCCCTCGGGGCGTTCGAGGAACAGGAAGTGATCGAGCGCCTGGTCGCCGAACGGCAACAGGTCGAGCTGCACATCGGTGGGGAAGTAGCCGGACCGCTGGGGGAAGTTGGGTCGCCCGAGGCCGGGTGCTGCGCCGATCGCGGCCAGCAGGTTCGACACCAAGGCGATGTGCAGCATCTCCTCGATGGCGATGCCCCGCAGCGTCTTGCGCCACCGGTCGACGGCGTCGGCCTGCTCAGGCGTCAGGCCGTCGGCCACACCGTCCTTGAGGCTGAACTCGGCGAACAGGTACTGGCACATGATCATGTGCTCCAACTGCAGCGCTTCGGCCAGCAGGAACCACAGGTGCTCCCGGTGCGCGACGACCACGCGGGGCTCGGCCAGGCCGCGGGAGGACGTGGGGAGGTCAGACGCTCGGCTGGGGGTGTCCATG
>DASRJN010000141.1:0-10993 GCA_035649455.1 Acidimicrobiales bacterium | reverse complement strand
CGCCCGCAGCGTGGGCGGCGACGGGTGCTGCGATCCGGGCGCTGCACGATGCGCCGCTGCCGCCATGGCCCGGGCCGAGCGTCGACGAGCTCGCATCGCGTCTCGACAGAGAGTGCGAGTGGCTCATAGCCAACGACGTCCTTCCCACCGAGGATGTCACTCGCAACCGCCGGCTCGCCGAGACCGCCCTCCGGCCTTGGACACCAGTGTTCATCCACGGCGACCTGCACATCGAACACGTCTTCGTCGACGGTGACGAGGTCACCGGCATCATCGACTGGTCCGGGGCGTGCCAGGGCGACGCGCTGTACGACCTCGCCACTCTCACGCTCGCACACCACGAGCACCTCGGCGATGTCATCACCGGCTACGGCACCGAGGCCGACCGCGACCTGATCCGCGCCTGGCGGTCGTGGCGCTGTCTGGTCGTGGTCCGCTGGCTGGCCGAGAACGGCTACGGCTCGCCGGACGAGTACCCGGAGATTGCCGTGCTGCGATCGCAGTCGTGAGGGTGTCCAACCCGAGGCAGGCGAACGACGGTGCGGTTGGATGACGGATCTAGCGAGGTGCGGTGCCGACTGCCAGCGGCACGGTGGGTGACGAGACGGTTGAGCCGACCACGAGCCATGCCCACGATGCGCCCCGCTGTCCCTAGACAGTGTCACCCGTCATCTGAGGACGAACCCGGGACACAGCGGCTCTCGATCGGCGCTCTCCGCCGCGCCAGCTGCAGCCAGGTGCGCCCCGGTGACACCGGCTGAGGACCGGGTGACGTGCGGACCGGCGGAACGACGGGTGGAACGGGCGTCTGCCCTGGTCAGTACGACTCGCGGAACATGATGCTGATGCGGGGGCCGGCGGAGGCGCACTTGGGGACCGAGTGCTCCCAGGTGCGCTGGCAGGTGCCGCCCAGGACGAGCAGGTCGCCGGGGGCGGGGGCCAGGCGGCGAGAGGGCCCGCCGCCCTTGGGGCGGAGCAGGAAGCGGCGCGGGCTGCCGAGGGAGACGATGGCCACGACGGTCTCGGCCCGGCGGCGGCCCACCCGGTCGCCATGCCAGGCCACGCTGTCGCGCCCGTCGCGGTAGAGGTTGGCCGACACGGACGACAGGTCCTCGCCGTAGTGCTCGGACAGAGCGCGGGCCATGGCCGGTAGGGGGTCCGGCGGGTCGTCCCACGCCCGGGTGGTCAGGCGGGGCTCGGCCACCTTGCGATCGTACATGTAGCGCTCGTGCTCGCCCCAGGGAGCGGCGTCGGCCACCAGGGTGAAGAGGGCGTCGGCGCCCTGCACCCACCCCTCGGCCACGTCGTACCAGGCGCCCTCGGACAGCTCGTGCCGGACGAGCCCGCCGAGGTCGGGATCGAACCCGGGCGGGGCGTCATCGAGCAGCGAGGGCTGCCAGGCCTGGACCACCCGACCAGACTACCGGCCTCAGTCGGAACAGGACGAACAGATGTTCGCTATCAGCTCTTGGGGCGCAGGTCGATCCGGAGCGTGAGGACGCCGTCCTCCAGCGTGGCGGCCGCGTCCCCGATGATGGCGAAGTCCTGGAAGTCGGTCTCGGCTTGGCGGATGAAGCGCAGCCGCTCCTCCCCCGCCACCGGGGGCAATGTGCGGCTGCGAACCGCCTGGGCCCGCTCCCGGAACCGCTGGATCATCGCGTCGACATCGAGCATTTCGCCCATGCGGCGCCACCGTACCGGACTGCGGACCACCTACCCGCGGCGAGGATTGCCCCACATGTCGACGTCCTCGGCCGGGCCCCAGCCCGAGGGCGGAGGGCCGCCCTGGGCGGGAGGGCGACGCCGCCCGCCCTGGCCCGGGTTCGGAGCGGGGCCCCGCCGTGCGCCTTTGGGCGCGCCGGGCGGCGGACCGCCGGGACCACCGGGGGACGGGCCGGGTCCCCGCGAGGGCGGCCGGCCGGTCACCGCGCCGCCCGGCCCCATCGCCCCGGGATCGTCCCAGAACGGGTCGGCGCCGCGCGGGCTGCGGCGACGCCCGGGCGAGTGCTCGCCCTGGGTCGGGCCGGGGCTCCGCCGCGGCTTGGCGCCGGCGGGCGGCCCCCCTTTCCGGGGGCGGCCGGGAGGTGGCATGGCGCTGTACCCCTCACGGGCCGGCTGGCCGCCGTAGGGATCGAGATCGGCCCCGGCACCGTAGGCGTCCCCGGGCTCGTCCAGGTCGAGCCCGGGCCGGGTCAGCAGCCAGTAGCGCCACGTCAGCAACGCCACCAGCACGCCCACGCCGGCCAGCCCGGCGATGATCATCCAGATGCGCCGGCTCTCCTCGTCGGCCGCGTTGCTGCCCCCGGACGCGCGCACCGTCGTGGTGGTGGCCGGCGGGTCCTGCGTGCCGTTGCCCGGTATCAGCACGTTGTTCACCGTGCTGAACGTGATCGCCCCGGGCTGGGGGCTGGCGGCCGCCGCACTCTCCTCGTCGTCGCCGGCGGGCGCGGTGGTCGATGTGCGACGAGACGGCGGCGGCACGGGGTCCTGGGGCACCGCCGTCGTGGGCGGGGCCTCGGTCGTCTCCGGAGTCGTGCTCGCGGTGGTGGACGAAGTCGTGGAGGAGGGGTCACCCGGGGGCGGGTCCTGTGGAGGTCGCTGGGCGAAGGCCCGGGACGGCCCGAACCACACGGCCAGGAAGGCGGCGGCCGTCACCACGCCGAGCACGACGCGTCGCGGCGCGTGTCGTCCGTCGCCTCTTCGTCTGCCGTCAAGCATCCAATCCACCTTGTGGGCCCCAGCCGGGCATCAGCGTATCCGTCATGCCCGCATCGACTGTAGGACCCAGCCCGGCCCAGCGTGAATCGCGCGTGAACACGGAACGCGGGTGGGCACGATCAGTGCTGATGGGTCGGGCAGCTCAGAGTGGTGCGCCCCCCGACCGTACGACGCACGAGCGGGGTGCCGTCGCGCGGGCACAGCCCGTCGAGCGCCGCGGCCTGGCGCAGGTCGCCGGTGTGGCTGCCACCCCTCGCCCCGAGATCGACCAGCACGTCACGGATCGACGCGTGCAACCCCGCCCGCTCGGCGCCCGAGAGGCCGCCGGCGGGTCGGGTCGGGTCGAGGCCGGCGCGCCACAGGATCTCGTCGGCCAGCAGGTTGCCGATCCCGGCCACGCGGGCCTGGTCCATCAGGCGGGCCTTGAGCGGCGCGGCGCTGGTCCCCAGGGCGGCGTCCAGCTCCGCGGGCGTGAGCGAGAGGGCGTCGGCGCCGAGCCGGGCCTCGTCCGGGTCCAGCGCGACGCCCCCCAGTCGCCGCGGGTCGCGGACCCGCAGGTCGGACCCGTCGGTGAAGCGCAACCCGAACCGGTCCCACCCCGTGACGTCGCGGCCGGAGGAGTACTCCAGCCGCTCGATGGCCGCGGCCCCGTCCACCAGCAGCCGGCCGGTCATGCCGAAGCGCAGCCCCAGCCGAGCGCCATCGTCGAGTTCGAGCACCAGCAGCTTGCCCTGCCGCCGTACGGACGTGACCGTGCGCCCGGACAGTGCGGCCACCAGCTCGGCGGGCTCGGCCCCCTTGACGTACCAGGAGTCGGGAGCGTCGACCGCGGCGATGGTGCGACCCACCACCGCCTCCGCCTGGTGGCGGTAGAGCTCGACCTCGAGCAGCTCCGGCACGGCCCGCACGCTAGGCGGTGGCCCCGTGACTGCCGCCCGGCGGCCGCGGGTACGCCTGGTCCGACGACACCCAGAGGGGAGTGCAGATGTCGACGGCGGCACAGCGGATCCGCACGACCGGCCGGTCGGTCGGCCACGGGGACTGGACCGAACGGGCGGGACGGGTCGGCCTGGTGGCCAAGGGCGTGAGCTACGCCCTGATCGGCATCCTGGCCATCCAGATCCCGCTGGGCCAGGGCGGCCAGGCGGCCGACCGGCAGGGCGCTCTGCGCCAGCTCGCCACCGAGGACTGGGGACCGGCGGCGCTGATCGCCTTGGCCGTGGGTTTCGCCTGCTATGCGGTGTGGCGGCTGATCGAGGCCGTCGTCGACCGGGAGCGCGAAGGCCACGACGCCAAGGGCCTGGCCAAGCGGGCCCGTTCACTCGGCCTGGGCGTGCTGTACGCAGCGTCGGCCGCTGCGGCGCTGGCGCTGGTCCGCTCCAGCTCGTCGCGAGCCGGGGGTGGAGGGGGTGACGAGAAGCAGGAGACGGCCCGGGTGCTGGACTGGCCCGCGGGCCGCTGGATCGTGCTGGCCGTCGCGCTGGGCTTCCTGGCCGACGGGCTCTACAACGTGTACCGCGCCGTCACCACCAAGTTCCGGGAGCGGCTCAAGACCCAGGAGATGAGCCAGGGCGTCGAGCGGGCCGCGGTCGGCTCCGGCGTCCTGGGTCATCTGGCCCGAGGCGTGGTGTTCGGCATGGTGGGCGTGTTCCTCGCCAAGGCCGCCATCGAGTACGACCCCAACGAGGCGGTGGGGATCGACGGCGCGCTGCTCAAGCTGGTGCAACACGACCAGGGTCCGCTGCTGCTCGGCCTGGTGGCCGGCGGTCTGATCGCCTACGCCCTGTACTGCCTGGTCGAGGCCCGCTACCGCAAGATCTGAGGTCCGGGCCACCGGCCGAGCGGGGCATGCTGAGAGCGTGAACCGCACGGACCGGCTGTATGCCCTGGTCGAGGAGCTGCGGGCGGCGGCGCCCCGCCCCCGCACGACCCGCCAGCTCGCCGAGCGCTTCGAGGTCAGCCTCCGCACCATCGAGCGGGACCTGAGCGCGCTCATGCAGGCGGGCGTCCCCCTCTACTCCACGCCCGGACCGGGCGGCGGGCACGCCATCGACCCCGCCCACACGCTGCCGCCGGTCAACTTCACCTCCGACGAAGCCGCGGCCCTGGCCATCGCGCTGGCCCGGCCGGGCCGCTCTCCCCTGGCCGAGGCGTTGCGCTCGGCCATGCAGAAGGTCCTGGCGGCCATGCCCGCCACCGAGGCCGAGGCAGCCCACCGGCTCGCCGGCCGGGTCCACCTGATGGCGCACGAGAGCGACGACAGGCCCCGGGCCGCCCGCACCATCGAGCAGGCCGTGGTGGATTCGCGGGTGGTCGAGATCGAGTACAAGGACAGCGAGGGGGCGGTGACCCACCGGGCGGTCGAGCCCATCGCCCTCGTGGGCGCCAGCGACGCCTGGTACCTCATGGCCCACTGCCGGCTGCGCGACGACGTGCGCTTCTTCCGGGTCGATCGCGTGGGAACCGCCCGGCTGACCGGTGAGCGCGCCCCCGAGCGGCCGTACACGATCCCCGACATCCCCACCACGCGCGTGCGGCGTCTGTCTCTGCTCGAGTGACGAATGACACCGATGGAATTCCCGACAGGAGGGTGTCGCCGCCCGGGCGCACGGTCCCGGCATGACTGACACCAGCACAGCCCGTTCCGGCAACCCCGTCACCTGGTTCGAGATCGGGACCGACGACCCCGAGGCCGCCATGGCCTTCTACGGCGAGGTGTTCGGCTGGACCTTCGAGACGCACGACGGCTACTCGATGATCACGACCGGCCCCGATCACCCGCTCCACGGCGGCATCAACGACACGAAGGCCGCGGGCCCGGGCACGCCCGGCACCTACGCCGTGCCCTACGTCCAGGTCGAGGTGGTGGCTGACGCCTGCGCGGCGGTGGAGGCGGCGGGCGGCAAGGTCATCGCCGGCCCCGCGACCACCCCCGAGGGCCTGGACTTCGCCCATGTGGCCGACCCCGCCGGGAACCACATCGGCCTCTGGCGCCCCCCGGCCGGCTGACCCCGGTGACCGTCCTGGAGGGGAGCGACCGTCAGGACGACGGCTGCTCTCCTCCCGCCGCGGCCAGGGCCTGGTCGAAGTCGGCGACCAGGTCGGCGATGTCCTCCAGGCCCACCGACACCCGCACCAGGCCGTCGGAGATGCCCAGGCCCGCCCGCTCGTCGGGCGTGAGGTGGGACACGATGGTGGCCGGGTGGGTCACCAGCGTCTCGGGGCCGCCGAGCGACAGGGCGATGCGGGCCAGCCGGGTGGCCTCACAGAAGCGCCTGGCCGCCTCGAACCCGCCGGCCAGCTCGACCGCCAGCAGCGTCCCGCCCGCGCTCATCTGGCGCCTGGCCAGGTCTCGCTGGGGGTGCGAATCGAGGCCGGGGTAGCTGACCGCGGCCACCGCCTCGTGGCCCTCCAGATGCTCGGCCAGCGCCTGAGCCGAGGCGCATTGCTGGCGCACGCGCACCCCCAGGGTGCGGATCCCCCGCAGCCCGTTCCAGGCGTCGAACGGCGAGGCCTGGCCCCCCTGGACCACGTGCCAGCCCCAGATGGCGTCGATCAGGTCCCGGCTGCCCGCCACCACGCCCAGCAGGGCGTCGTTGTGGCCGGCCAGGCCCTTGGTGGCGGCGTGCAGCACCAGGTCCGCGCCCCGCGCCAGCGGCTGCTGGAGAACCGGTGTGGCGAAGGTCGAGTCCACCACCGTGAACGGCCCCGGCAGGGCCGACACCGCCTCGATGTCGGTGAGCGACAGCGCCGGGTTGGCCGGCGTCTCCACGAACACGAGCTGGGTGCGCCCGGGGCGGATGGCCTCGGCGAACTGGGCCGTGTCCGTCCCGTCCACGAACGTCACGTCGATGCCGAAGCGGGGGCAGTGGGCCGTGAACAGGGTCGAGGTGACCGAGAACAGCTGGCGCTGGACCACGATGTGGTCGCCCGACGAGCACAGCCCGAACACGACGCCGGTCACCGCGGCCATGCCCGAGGCCGAGGCCAGCGCCGCCTCTGCCCCCTCCAGCAGGGCCACCGCCTGTTCGAACTCCTGCGCCGAAGGGCTGCCGAAGCGCGAGTAGTAGTGGGCCGGGCGCGCAGTCCCCGCCATCTGCCGGTGGTCGTCGACCGAGTCGACCTCGTAGGTGGTAGAGGGGAACAGGACCGGCGCCAGCGAGTCGCCGCTCCAGCTCCGCCCCCCGAGGATGGCGCGGGTGTCGATCCCTAGCTCCTGCTCGTCAGCCATGCAGCTCTCCCCGATCGAGACGGTCGATGAAGCTGCGGACCACCGCGGTCAGGGCGTCGACCTCGATGAGGAAGGCGTCGTGGCCGTGCGGGCTGTCCAGCTCCGCGTACTCGGCGAGGACGCCGGCGGCCGCGGCCAGGCTGACGATCTCCCGGGACTGGTGGGGCGGGTAGAGGATGTCGCTCGAGATCCCCACCGACAGCAGCGGAGCCCGCAGCCGGGCGAACGCGGCCTCCATGCCGCCCCGGCCCCGGCCGAGGTCGTGCAGATCCATGGCCTTGGTCAGCAGCAAGTAGCTGTTGGCGTCGAAGCGGCGCACCAGCTTGTCGCCCTGGTACTCGATGTAGCGCTCGACCTCGAAGCGCTGCCACAGCGTGAAGCCTTCGACCGGCTCCACCACCTCGCGCCCGAAGCGCTTGGTGAACACGTCGTCGCTGCGGAAGGTCATCATCGACATCATCCGGGCGGTGGCCAGGCCCTCGTGGGGCCCATCGCCCGGCTCGGCGTCGTAGTAGTCGCCACCCCGCCAGCGGGGGTCCATGCGGATGGCCCGCCGGCCGCTGCTCCACCAGCCGATCTGCGCGGCGCTGGCGGCCGCGGCGGTGGCGATGGGCACCACGGCCCCGACCCGCTCGGGGTGCATCACCGCCCACTCCAGCGCCTGCATGCCGCCCATCGACCCGCCCACCACCAGCGCCCAGCGGGACACGCCCAGGCGGTCGGCCACTGCGACCTGGGTGCGGACCATGTCCCGCACCGTGACCACGGGGAAGCGCGAGCCCCACGGCTTGCCGTCGTCGGGATGGGGCGACGCCGGCCCGGTGGAACCCTGGCAGCCGCCCAGCACGTTGACGCACACCACGAACCAGCGGTCGGTGTCCAGCATGCGACCGGGCCCGATGGCCCCTTCCCACCAGCCCGCGCTGGGATGGCCAGTGGCCAGCGGCCCCACCGCGTGGCTGTCGCCGGTGAGGGCGTGGCAGACCAGCACGGCGTTGCCGCCGTCGGGGTCGAGCTCGCCCCAGGTCTCGTAGGCCACCGTCACGCCCCGCAGCAGGCCTCCGCCCTCCAGGGCGAACGGGCGCTCGGCGGGGAAGGACAGGAACCGGCGGTGGCCGGCGGGGTCGCCGGGCCGCCAGGCGCCGGTCACCGGCAGGGCGCTGGGATGGGCGCGGCGCAGGCCGTCGTACCCGGTCATCGGCTGCGGGGTGTGGGCCGGGCGCCGAGCCGCCGGGCGGGGTGTCGCACGGGTCGAGTGTAGGGATAGGGCCATGTCGCCTCTTGCCGGTCCGCACAGCCGAGGCGCCCACCCGCGGGGGGCACGGACACTTGGTTGCTCCTCTCGGAGCCGCATCCCCGGATGACCCGGGATGGCACCTTGGCTGTCCGACCAGGTTGCCGGGCGGGCCCCTCGCAGGACCAGCCGCTCCTGATGTTCTGGCGCCCACGCTAGCCTGCGCCGCTCCGCACCGGTCCAGTCGATTGGGCCCGCCACCATGCCGTCACCGCTTCGGGGGCTTCGTAGGCGCGGGCCGCGGCGGCCAGGTAGCGCTCGCGGGCCCGCTGCCCCGGCCGGACCGTGTAGGCGCGCCAGGCCTCGGCCGCCCGGTCCCATTCGGCGCGGTCGGGCGGGAGCGGCAGGGCGGCCACGTCCGGGCCCGACACCCGCACCGCGGCCCGCTCCAGCCCGGTGCCCGCGGCCCGGCGCGCCAGCCAGGCGGTGGCCGCCGGGGCGGCGAGGGCGGCGCCGAGGTGCCACAGGTCGTCGCGGTCGTGGGGGATGACAGCCAGGGCGGGCACCGACGGGACCCAGGTGCCGTCCACGTCGACCGCGGGCTCCAGCGTGCGGGTCTGGGTGGCGACCACCACCTTGGGCCGGCGGGTGCGCTCGACCCAGCGCGCCGCGGCGCTCGGTCCGCCGGCGGCCAGGAGAGCCAGGTCCACGACCGGCGCCTGCCAGCGGCGCTTGGCGAACCGGATCGGGCGGGCGCCCCAGGCGCAGGTCCCCCAGTCGAGCACCCCGCTCGTGACCAGCGGCGCCACCGCGCCGGGATCGTCGCCCGGCGCCGACTCCCGCACCGCCGGGACGAGGCCGTAGTACTCGTCCCGGAACCCGGCCAGCACGATGGCCCGCTCCCCCAGCGGCGCGCCCTCCGGCCCGGACAGGTCGGGAAGCCCGACGGCGCGGGCCCACCGCTCACCCCAGCGGTCGGCCGGGCACGGGACCGGATCGTCATGGCGCACGAGGACCGGCGCGCAGACCCGCACGGCAGCCGCGAACACCCGGTCGTCGTCGGCCCAGAGGTCGGCCAGATCCGCACGCTGATCGACGGCCGCTCGCACCGCGGCGGCGTCCCGGGCCGCCACCAGCGACTGGGGTTGGACCAGCACGACCCGGCCGCCCGGCCGGACGAGCTCGCAGCCGAGCAGCAGGAACAGCGAGGCCGTGTCCGTGTAGGCCCTCAGCGCCGGGCCCCAACGCGCTCGTAAGGCCCGGCGCTCGGCGGGCGTGCGGGCGGTGAGGCGGCCGAGCTGGCTCTGGAACGGTGGGTTGCCGACCACCGCGCCGAACCCGTCGGCCGGGGCGTCGGGCCACAGGGCGGGGCCGGCGACGAGCGGGTCGCCGACGGCGAGCCGCCCCGGGGGCGGCGCCTCGCCCGCCCACAGGGCCAGCGCCGCCTCCGCCGCGGCCAGGCCCACCGGGTCGACGTCGGCGCCCCAGAGCAGGTGACGCACGATGTCCTGGTGACTCGCGCCGGCCCGCAGCAGCCGCTCGGCCGCCGCCACCAGGAAAACGCCCCCGCCACAGGCGGGGTCGCAAACGGTCATGGGACCGTCGACCGCCCGCGCCACCAGGTCCTCGGCGAGCCAGCCGGGCGTCACGTGCAGGCCCTGGGCGCGGCGGCGGCCTCCGTCGGTGGCAGCCTCCAGCGCCGCGCCCAACGCCTCCGCCGGGCCGACCAATGCACTGGCGGGGTCGGTGGGCTCCGGCTCGGGTCGGGCGCCGGCCAGTGACCAGAGCGTCAGGCCCGGGTCGAGGCGGAGTCCGCGTGCCTGCGCCCACTGGGCGGCGGCACCGGCCACCGCCGCGGCGCGCTGCGCCTCGGGCGAGGGGGACACGGGCAGAGGGGACGTCACCGGCGCCGACGGTACCGTCGGGCGATGGCCGGTCCCGGGATCGTCGTCGAGCGCGTGCCACCCGCCGCCACGTTGGCGTTGCGCCACCGGGTGCTGCGGGCCGGGCTGCCCGCCGACCGGGTGCGGCTGCCGGCCGACGAGCATCCCGAGACCGCCGCGTTCGCCGCCCGCACCGCCGACGGCGAGGTGGTCGGCACCGCCATCGTCACCCCGGAGCCCTGCCCCTGGGCGCCCGACCGGACCGGGGCCTGGAGGTTGCGAGGGATGGCCACGGCCGAGGACCGGCGCAGCACCGGCATCGGCGCCCGGTTGCTGGACGCGGCGCTGGCCCACGTCGTGGCCGAGGGCGGCACCCTCGTCTGGTGCAACGCCCGCACGCCCGCCCGGCGGTTCTACGAGCGGGCCGGGTTCGCGGCCCACGGCGACGAGTGGGTCGACCCCGAGATCGGACCTCACATCGCGATGTGGCGCGAGGTCGGCGCCCAGGGCAGGCCCTAGCCTTCACCGGGTGCGGTGGACGATCCATGGCGAACGGGAGATCTACGACTCCGAGTGGATGCGGCTGGTGCTGGTGGACGTAGAAGTCCCCGGTGTCCAGCGCTTCGACCACCACGTGATCCGCTACCCGATGGCGGCCTCGGGCACGGTCGTCCACGACCCCGCCCGCGGCGTCCTGCTGCTGTGGCGCCACCGCTTCATCACCGACACCTGGGGCTGGGAGATCCCCGCCGGACGCATCGAGCCCGGCGAATCGCCCGCGCAGGCGGCGGCCCGGGAGACCGAGGAGGAGACCGGCTGGCGCCCCGGCCCGCTGCGCCCGCTCGGCGCCTACGCCCCCAGCAACGGCAGCTCCGACCAACGCTTCCACCTGTTCGTGGCCGACGGCGCCACCCACATCGGCGACCC
>DASRJN010000140.1:0-5736 GCA_035649455.1 Acidimicrobiales bacterium | reverse complement strand
CGGCGGCGGCTCAGCCTCGACACGATGCCCGAGACGCTGGACCACACCCTCTACGAGGCGCCCGAGGGCTGGCCCGACGTGGCCGACCGGTTTCCCATCGTGGCCATGACCACCCAGCTCCAACTGCTGGAGGACATCGCGCGGAACTTCGCCGGAGGCCGGGACGTGGTCGAGCTGTCCGGGGTCCGCAACTACCGCTGGCTGGACATCTCCGACCCGCTCGACCTGGACATCACCGTCGTCCCCAAGGGCGACGACACCCTGGCCATCGCCCTCGGCCCCTACTGCCGCGCCAACGTGCGGGTCGGGGCGTTCCCGGACCCGCACCGCCATCAGGCCCCGGCACTGGTCAACCCCCGGCCCACCCGCCACACCGCCCGGGAGATGTTCGACCAGCGGCTGATGTTCCACGGCCCCGCCTTCCAGGGCGTGACCGCGCTCGGGCCGGTGGGCGACGACGGGATGTCGGGCGACCTCTCGGCCCTGGACACGCCCGGCTCGCTGCTCGACGACCTGGGCAAGCTGATCGCCTACTGGGCCATCGACCGGGCCGGCATCGGCGAGGCGGCGCTGCCCAGTGGCGTCGCCTCGGTCGAGCTGTTCGGCCCCAAACCCACCGACCGGCGCCCGGTGCACTGCGACATCCGGGTGGTCGAGGTCCAGCGGGACCTGATCCGGGCCGACGGGGTGCTCGTCCTCGAGGACGGCACGCTCCTGGCCCGGGTGCGGGGCTGGACCTCGATCCTGTTCCACCTGGACGAGCTGATGGAGCCGATCCATCACGGCGCCGGCCGGCACGACGTGACCGAGCCCCAACCCGGCGGCTGGTACGTGGTGCGTGAGCGCTGGCCCACCGGACCGGCCCGCGACCTGACCGCTCGCCGCTTCCTGTCCCGGCCCGAGCGCGCCGAGTACGCCCGCCTCAACCTGGCCGAGCAGCGGCGCTGGTTGCTCGACACCATCGCGGCCAAGGACGCGGTGCGGCGGTGGCTGCGGGACCGGTTCGGCGTCGAATCGTTCCCGATCGAGGTCGCGCTGATCTCCGCGGGCGAGCGCCGCTACCGGGTGTCGTGTGATCGCATCCCGGCCGGGCACGACCCTCGGGTGACGTTGTGCCCGCTGGGCTGGATCACGGTGGCGGTGCTCGGGGACGGCGAGTTCCGCGACATCGAGGCCCGGCTGGTATCCGAGAGCGATGGCCCGGCCGCGGCCGCCGAGCTGGCCACGGCCGCAGTGGCCGAGCGCAACCCGGGGGCGACCGTCGACTCGGTCGAGCACCCGGTGAACGTCGTGACCAGCCGGTTGGAGGTCCCCGACCCGCCGCCCTACGCGGTGGCGTGGACGAGGTGACGGGTCACCGGCGCCGGGCCACCACCCGGTAGGCGTTGCCCGGCCGGCTCGTGCCCGGCCGCCGCAACCAGGCGTCCTTCACCCCATCGACGGCCGCGGCCAGCACCAGCGCCGGTACGGCCGCGGCCAGGGCCAGCACGCGCCGGACCCGGTCCACCGGCGACGGCGGCGGCCGCCACGGCGAGCGCGGGTCGGGCGCGGTGCGGCTCACCCAGAACGTGACCGCGCTGGTGAGGTCCATGCCCTCGCCGGCCGGCCCGCGCTCGACCGCCATCACGTCGAAGCCCGCCTCCTCCAGGCCCGCCACGAGGTTGGCGCAGGTGACGAAGTGCTGGTGCTGGGGCTGGAACCAGCAGCGCCAGTAGCGGCCCAGCCGGCGGGACCACGGGCACTCGACGTCGGGGCCCTCGATCATGAGGTGGCCGCCCGACTCCAGCGCCTTGGCCGCCGCGGTCAGCTCGGCCCGGGGGTCGCGGGTGTGCTCGAGGTAATGGTGCATGCTGACCACGTCGTACGAGCGCGGCAGGCCGCCGGCGAGATCGGGGAACAGTCCGCGGTAGGCGGTGTCGATCCAGCCCCGGCGAGCAGCCTCGGTTACCGAGTCGCTCAAGTCGAGCCCGTCGAAGGTCGCGTCGGGCCAGCGCTGCCGGGCGACGAGGCAGAAATGTCCGTGCCCGGTGCCCACGTCCAGCCAGGCGCGGGGCTCGGCGTGGCGGGCCAGGGCGTCGCACCGGCGCCGGTAGGCGCGACCCATGGCCGCGAAGGCGAACTCCCACGGCTCCTCGCCCTCGCCCTCGTAGAACTGGTCGTAGTAGTGGTCGAGGCCTCGCAGGGACAGGGCCGGGTTCTGGAACACGTGCCCGCAGGCCCGGCACTCGTCCAGGTGGAAGCGTCCGGGCTTGTGCTGGAGCAGGTCGGTGGTGTCGAGCCGCGCCACCAGGTCGCCGGCCCCGCACCACGGGCAGCGCTCCCGGCGGGGCTCGAACAGCGCCGCCGGGTCCGGTGGCTCGCGTTGCGGCTCGCGCTCCGGCGCCGCCCTCAGCCCCGCCCGGACCACCCGGACGTTGGCGCGCCACGCTCGCGGCAGGCGAGCGACTGCGGGAGGCCGCAGGGCTGACGGCCGCGCGAACACGAGGCCGCGTGGCGCGCTCCAGGCCGCCAGCGCCGCCAGGGCGGGGCCGGGCGCCAGCGCCAGGCCCGCGGTCAGCAATGCCAGCTGGGCAGTCTCCAGCCCCACCAGGACCGGCGCCAGTGCCCCGTGCGGCCGGGCGAAGGCGGTCAGTTCGTCCAGCTCCCTCCAGCGGTCCTCACCGCCGCCGGGTGCCGTCCTCAGCCCCGCGGCCACGAACGTTCCCGCCCGTCGGGGCGCGTAGCGCTGGGCGGTGACGGTCCGCCGCACCAGGTCCCCGCGGTCGAGCCCACCCTCGGGGACCAGCCCGGCGCGTGCGGCCAGGCCCGCCCGCACGGCCACGGCCTCATGCGCCCCGCCCGGCGTGTACAGCGGATCGTCACGCTGGCGCTCCGGGCGCAGGCGTCGCAGCAGGCGCAGGGCCCGGTCGGCGGGCAGGTCCGCCGGGACCAGGTCGACCACGTCCAGGTCGGCGGTCTGCATCACGCCCGCCACCGCCGCCCTGGTGGCGTCGTCGACCACGGCTCCCTCCACCGCCAGGATCATGACGTCCTCCGTGTCCGCCGCGGACCCGGCCGGCCTGGGCAGCAGCCTCAGCGCGCGGGCGCGGCGGCTCAGCACCAACGCCTCGGCCACCCGCGCTACGGCCACGCCCCACAGCACGGCGCGCAGGGGTCGGAACCGGCGGCCGGCCACCGGGTCAGCTCCGCCGCGCCACGACGCGGTAGGCATTGCCGGGGCCGTGGGCCACGCCCCGCCGGAGCGCCACGTCCAGGATCAGGTCGGGGACGGCGGCCACCGCCAGCGCCGGCACGGCCAGCGCCAACGCGGCGAGCCGGCGAGCCCGGTCGCCCCGGGTGGGCGGAGGCCGCCAGGGCGCGTGGGGCGAGGGGGCCACGCGTTGCATGAGCAGGACCACCGCGGTGAACAGGTCGCCGCCCTGGTTGGCCGGGCCCCGCTCGACCTCGCGGACCTCCAGGCCCACGTCCTCCAGGGCCGCCACCAGGTTCTCGCAGGGCACGAAGTGCTGGTGCTGGGGTTGGAACCACGAGTACCAGTAGCGCCCCAGGCGCCGAGCCCACGGCGAAGCCGGGTCGGGCACCTCGATCACCACGTGCCCGCCCGGCTCCAACACCTTGGCCGCCGCGGCCAGCTCGCGGCGGGGCTCGCGGGTGTGCTCGAGGTAGTGGTGCATGGCGACCACGTCGTAGGACCGGGGCAGCCCGTCGGCGAGGTCGGGAAAGGCGCCCTGGTGGGCGGTGTCGATCCAGCCTCGGCGGGCGGCCTCGTGCACCGAGTCGCTCAGGTCGAGCCCGTCGAAGGTCGCGTCGGGCCAGCGCCCCCGGGCCACGAGGCAGAAGTGCCCGTGGCCGGTGCCCACGTCGAGGCACGCCTTCGGTCGGCAGTGGCGCGAGATCACCTCGACTCGCCTCCGGTAGATGCGCCCCATGGCCGCAAAGCTGGCCTCGGTCAGGTTCTCGGCCGCGCCGTCGTAGAACTCGGCGTAGTAGTACGCGAGGCCCGCCGGCGACAGCCTGGGGTTCTGGAAGATGTGGCCACAGGCCCGGCATTCGTCCAGGTGGAACCGGCCCGGCTTGAACTGGAACAGGTCCACGGTGTCGAGGCGCGCGGCCAGGTCACCCCCGCCACACCAGGGGCAGGTGTCCCGGCGCGCCTCGAAGCCTGCCTCCGGGGGCGGGGGCCGGATGGCCCGCTCGCCCGCCTCCCCGACCGCCTCTACGCCAGCTCTCGCCGTCCGCACCAGGTCCGCGACCGCCGCCGGAACCCGGGCCACGCTCGCCGGGACGACATCGGGCGGCGGGCGCCGGCGGCCCAGCGCGACCAGCGGCTGCGCGCTCCAGGTGACCAGCGCGGCGGTCCCGGCCACGGGCGCCAGTGCGGGACCGGCCACCAAGGCCGCCAGATGCGCCGCGCGCAGCCCCAGCAGCAGCGGGGCCAGCGCGTACAGCGGGCGGGCGAGGGCCGTCAGCTCCTCCAGCTCGCGCCAGCGGTCCTTCGGTCCCTGGGGTGCGGCCCGCAACCCGGGCGCCAGTCGCACCGCGGTGGCTGCCGGGGCGTAGCGCTGCGCCCGCATCGTCAGCCGGGCCAGCGCGCCTCGGTCAGCCACCACCGCCTCCACGGGCGCCATCCGCTCGGCGAGCGAGCCAGTGAGCACGAGCGCCTCGTGGGCCCCGCCCGGCGTGGCCAGGGCGTCGGCCGCGAGCCGGGCGGGCGTCACCCGCCGCAGCAGGCGGTAGGCGCGCTCGGCCGGCAGATCGCCAGGCACCAGGTCCAGCGCCAGGGCCCCGCCGGCAGCCATGTCGGCCGCCGCCGCGGCCCGAGTCGCAGGATCGACCGTCGTACCGGCCCGCGCCACCACGGCGACGCCGGATGGCGCCGGCGTCTCCCCGAGGCTGTGCCCCAGGGGCTCGATGCTGTTCGCCCGGCGGCGGACGACCAAGGCCTCGGCCACGTGGGCCGCGGCCAGGGCCCACAGCGCGGCCCGGAGCACGCGGCGAGCGTCAGGCACCGTGACGCACCGCGGCGGCCATCCAGTCGGGTGTGCAGCGGGCGACCACCACCTGGTGCGCGCCTCCCGCCGCGCCGATCTCGTCCAGGGCCACCGCCACGCCGTCCTCGGCTTCGATGAGGCCCATCCCGCCCGCCTCGAACAGCCGGGCCAGCTCGGGCGAGACCATCCCCGCCCCCGGCGCCCACGGCCCCCAGTCGAGGGCCACGACCCGGCCGGCTACGTCGCCGTAGGACGCGGCCAGCGTGTCCAGCGCGTCGTTGGCCGCGGCGTAGTCGACCTGGCCCCGGTTGCCGCACACCCCGGCGATGCTGCCGAAGAACGCCACGAAGGCGGGAGGCGCTTGGCCCTCGTCCCGGCCCTCCCGCAGGGCGTCCAGCAGCGCCCGGGCCGCGTCCACCTTGGTGGTCCACACCGGCACGAAGCGGTCCGGCGGCTTGTCGGCGATGGCGTGGTCGTCGAGGGCTCCCGCCCCGTGGACCACTCCGTCCAGCCGCCCGCGGTCCCGGTTGACGGCCCGCACCACATCGGCCAGGGCCTCCCGATCCCGCACGTCGACCTGGTGGTAGCGGAACGTCGCCCCCGCCGCGGCCAGCGCCGCCACCGTGGCCCGCACCTCCCGCTCGGCCAGCACCCGGTCGCACGCCTGCTCCACCGCCCTCGGCTCGCGGAGGCCGGTGGCGATCAGCGCCCGGCGCAGCTCGCCCCGGTCGGCTGCGCCCGCCAG
>DASRJN010000139.1:0-6326 GCA_035649455.1 Acidimicrobiales bacterium | reverse complement strand
ACGATCACGTTCGTGCCGGGCTCGAAGCCGTCCATCTCGGTCAGGATCTGGTTCAGCGTCTGCTCGCGCTCGTCGTTGCCGCCGCTGAGCCCGCCCACGTTGCCCGACCGGGAGCGGCCGATCGCGTCCAGCTCGTCGATGAAGATGATCGCCGGTGCTGCCTCCTTGGCCTGCTTGAACAGGTCACGCACCCGCGACGCACCGACACCCACGATCGCCTCGACGAACTCCGAGGCCGACGCCGAGAAGAAGGCCGCGTCGGCCTCGCCGGCCACGGCGCGGGCGAGCAGGGTCTTGCCGGTGCCCGGCGGCCCGTAGAGCATCACACCCCGCGGGACCCGGGCGCCGAGCTTCGTGTACCGGCCGGGGTTCTTGAGGAAGTCCACGACCTCGGCGAGCTCTTGCTCCGCCTCGTCGATGCCGGCTACGTCGTCGAAGCAGACCCGCTCGGGCCGGCCGGGGCTCACCCGGCGCGCCGGGGACCGGCCGAAGGCGCCGAGGAGCCCACCGCCACCGCCTCCTACCTGCCGGCGGTACATCCAGAGGAAGAACCCGACCAGCAGGATCGTCGGCAGGAGGCCGAGTACGAGCGAGGCCAGGAGCGACCGGCCCGCGTCGGGCGGCTCGGCGTTGATGACGACGTTCTCGCGTGCGAGCAGCCGGGTGAGCTCGGCCGGGTCGATGAAGGCGGGGATCTCGGTCTTGAACTTGGTGACCGCGACCGGCTTCGTATCGCCGGGCGCGTCGTAGGTCGCCTCGCGCTTCAGCTGGCCCTCGATGGAGCCTTCCCGGGAGCTGATCTCCTCGACGTTGCCGGCCTCGACCTGCTCGACGAAGAACGGCTGGTACGGCACCCGCTTCCGGTCCCCCGGCCGGCCGGTCATGAACGAGAGCAGGAGGTTCAGCACCAACACGCCCACCACGATCCAGGTGAACCACCGCCCGCGGGGGAACCGCGGCGTCCGGGTGGGAGCGGGTGCCCCGCGCCCGTCGGGTGCGGGGTCAACACGCCAGCCCGCGCTCGTCGGCTCGGGCGGAGGTCGCGGTGGCGTCGCGGGAGCCGACTCAGGCGCCGGCCGGCTCATGCTCTGCGCCTCGGCCGACCGGCTCGTCCGCCATGGGTCGAGAGTACCAGTCGGGTCAGTCGGGTGACCCTATCCACCCCCGCCAGGAGCCGTCGTCGTTGTCGTGGGCGCGCGCGGCGCCGGGGCCGACCCAGTGCCGGTGTCGGGCCCGGTGACCGTGATGCCACCCTCACCGTTCAGGACCCAGAAGGTGATCTGGCCGGACTCGATGGCCTTGAGGATGTCGTACTCCTGGCCCGTCAGCCCGAGCGCCTGGATCGCTTCGGCCTCGGCCTGCCGCTGCCGGACCTCGTTCTCCTTGGTCTGGATCTGGATCTCGGACGTGCGCACATCCTCGAACGCCGCCGAGACGTTGGTGGGAATGTCCACCCGCTTGATCACGAACGTCGGATCACCACAGGTGCCGCCCGGTCGGAACGTGGGCGCGCAGAAGTACCGCTGCCCCAGGGCGGTCTCGAGCCGCTGGGTCAGCTTGGTCTGGACGTTGTCCTGCAGCTCGACGAGCAGATCGGCGTTGCCGACCAGGTCGGCCACGGCCACTTTCCGGGTCTCCTCCTGGAGGGCGTTCTCGATCTGCTGGCGGAATGTGTCCTGGATGAGCTTGTTCCACCCGTTGGTCGTGTACGCCTGGTAACGGAGGCCGAGCTGCTCGTGGAAGTCGCGCAGCTCGTCGATGTTCAGCTTGAAGTACACCGCGACCTGGTAGGAGACCTGCACGCGGTCGCTGGTCGGCGCCACCACCGCGTCGGCGGCCGGCTGGCTCGCCTGAGGTGCCTGCGCCTGTTGCTGGCCGGCTTGGGTGGTCTGCGTCGTCTGCGTGGTCGGCGGAGGCGTCGGCTGCTGGGGGACGATGTAGTTCACCTGGTCCGAGGGGTACAGGTACAGGGCGTCGAAGAACCCGTTGAAGAACAGGTTCGAGCCCGGCTGCACGGTCCGCTGGTAGTGGACGCCCTCGAACGGCCCGCCGCCGTAGCTGATCCCGACCCGGTCCCGCGGCGTCTTCTTCAGCCCGGAGCCGACCGTGGGCACCAGAGCCAGGCCGATCAGGAGGATCGGGACGACGACCAGCCAGAACCGTGATCTCGGCGCCCGAGGTAGCCACCCTCCCTCCCGGGAGCGCGCGGCCCGTCCGGTGGTCCCGCGCTCGGCGGCGGCGATCGGCGCGGCCGCGCCGAGATCGTCCGGGCGCGGCTCCTCGTCGGGTCCGGCCTCGCCTTCCCGCTCGCCGCCATTGTCGTCACGACCGTCAACCACTCGTGCAATCCCCTCTAGCTGGGTTCACAGATCTCACAGATAGAGCGCGAACTCTCGCTCGTGCCTGAGAAACGCGCGACCGCCGATCACCAAGAGGGCCCCCGCCCACAGGGCCGCCTGGAGCACCAGGGCGGGGCTGGGCGTCCCGCCGCCGAAGATCGCCTGGTACGCGGCGAAGAGCGGGAACAGCGGCTGAAACTGGAGGATGGCCTTGGCTGCGGGTGGCAGGAGTGCCACCGGGTAGATGACCGGCGTGGCGAAGAACAGCAGCCGGGTGAGCCACTGCACGAGGTCGGTCCCATCGGGCACGAGCACCTCGTAGGTGGACACGGCGAGGGCGATGCCGATGTTCATGACCACCTGGATGGCGAACAGCAGCGGGAGCACGAAGAACCCAGGCCCGGGACGGCCTCCGACGAGCGGGTAGATCACGGCCAGGACGCACGCGGCCGGTACGAACAGCCGGAGGGACTTGTAGACGGCCGTGATCGGCAAGAGGGCGCGGGGGAAGGCCGAATTGAGCATCAGCCCCCGGCCGCGCTTGACGGAAGACCCGCCGTCGCTCATCGCCGCCATGCTCAGGCCGAAGAAGAGGAAGAAGTTGGGGATCAGGATGGGGAGGAACGCCTGATTCGATCCTGGCCGCAGCACCGCGTAGAGGAAGTAGTAGATGGCCGCTTGATACAGCGGGTTGAGCACGCTCCACAGGTTCCCCAGCACCTTGCCGGACTGCAGGGCTCGCAGATCGGCGCTCGCCAGCTCCCGCATGAAGTGGCGGCGATCCCAGAGGGCCTTCATGTACTCGCGGACGTTGGGCAGCGTGTTCGAGTGAGGCTCGAACACGTATTCGACGTCGCTGTACTGGCTCACGGCGGTCATGGGCGTCCCATCACACGTCGGAGTAGCCGACGGACTCGAGCCGGCAATAGCGCATGTACTTGCTGACAACTTCGTCGGGGTCGCCGAGCTCGGCGACCCGGCCCTGATGCAGCCAGAGCGCCTCGGTGGCCATGACCTTGACCGAGCTGAGCCCATGGGTCACGAGCACGATCGTGCGGCCCTGGCCGATGAGCTGCGCCGTCCGCTCGGCGATGTGCTGTGTGAACGCGGCGTCGCCGCCGGTCAGTGCTTCGTCGATGAGCAGGATCTCCGGGTCGATGAACACCGCGATCGACGACGCCAACCGCATGCGCATCCCGTTCGAGTAGGCGCGCAGGGGCATGTCCAGGTAGCTGCCGAGCTGGGCGAAATCCGCGATGTCGTCGGCGATGTCGGCGAGGCGCTCGGGCGAGAGGCCGCTGGCCAGCCCACCCAGGACGATGTTCTCGCGGCCCGTCAGGGCCGGGCTGAAGCCGATGCCGGGCGACAGCAGGTTGAGCCGACCACGCACCGTGACCCGGCCCTCGTCGGGTGGAAGGATGCCGGTGATCACGCGGCAGAGCGTGGACTTGCCCGCACCGTTGCGGCCGATGACGGCGAGCACCGACCCCTTGGGGACGCTGAAGGACACGTCCCGGAGGGCCGGGATGATGCGGCCACCGGAGTCGACGCGCCGGAACAGGCGACGAATGTCCGTCATCATGTCCCGCGAGTCGAGCCGGACGCGGTACGACGCCGAGATGCCCTCGACCTCGATGGAGGGCAGCTCGCGGGCGGCGGGCTGCTCCAGCGGCACGACGGTTTCACCCATCGTGTGTCCGCCTCCATGCGGCTCGTTGTCCCAGGCAGTGGCGCTCACTCGGCCTCCGACTCAGACGTCGCGCACTGACACGGACAGGTTGGGCACTATTCCTCCAGCTCGCCCCATCGGAAGGAGGGAGGGTACCAGACACCATGCGCAGATGTGCATTTCGCCCACTCACCGCGCGCAAAACCGCGTTCCTGGCGTCCATCCTGCCAGCGGCGCGCCATTCGCTGCTGCTCCACCGCCGCACAGGCTGTCCTGACGGCGCGCCGAGGGCAGGTCAGCCTACGTGGCCAGGCTCCCCGGGTGAGACGCCGATCGCCTCGGTCGGCACGCCGGGCATGGTTTCAGCCGAGTCCTTTGGTGACGCCCAGCCGCCAGCTCGGATAGCGAAGCTGCCAGCCGAGCTCGCTCTTGGCCTTGGCGTTCGAGGCACCACGTACCTCCGTCATCATGAGCGTTGCCATCTCACCGGCCGCCAGCCGTCCCAGCCAGCGTGGTATGCGCCTCGGTGGCTTGGCACCCAGCGCGCTCGCCAGCACCGGCAGCCACTCCCGCACGGGCACGGGCTCGTCATCGACGACGTAGTAGACACCCGGCTGGCCGCGCTCGACCGCGATGGCGGTCGCGGCGGCGGCGTCTTCGATGTGGATGTGCGACCAGATGCCGCCACCGTCGCCGATGATCGGGAACTGTCGCTTGCGGATCGGCGCGGCCATCACGGCATCCGGATCCAGGCTGATCCCGGTCCCCGGGCCGTAGAAGCCGCCGTAGCGCAACGCGAGACCATCGCCCCAGTCGATCGTGGTCACCGCTTCCTCCAGGTAGAGGAGCGCCTCCACTACTGGGCGCAGCGCCCCGGGCGGGTCGGGATCGAGGGGATCGGCCTCGGTCTGCACCGGCCCGCCCGTGCGGGCGTAGCGAAACGCCCCGAAGCTCTGCGCGACGAAGCGCCGTGCCCCGACCGCGCGGCCGGCGGCCAAGAGATGGTCTGTCGCCTCGGTGCGCAGCCGGTTGGTCAGCTTCGCCATGGGGGCGCGGTCGGGGTGCCGCGCATCACGGAGGCTCAGCTTCCCCGATAGCGCCGTGAGCTGATGCACGATCACCTCAGGCTCGGCCTCAGCTACCACCCTCGCCACGGCCTCGGGATCGAGCGCGTCCGCCACGACCGGTCGCGCCCCCAGTGCTCGCAGCCCATCCTGCTTCGAAGTTGTCCTGGTCATGCCCACGACGTCATGGCCCGCGGCCACGAGCATGGGGACCAACTGAACGCCCAGCGCACCCGTAGCCCCGGCTACGAAAACCCTCATGGCAACTCCTCTCGTCTCGGTCACCTACAGAGACGAGACAGCGCGTCCGCCTGTGACACTTCCCGAGGAACTGACGACGAAAGCCGAGGCGTTCAGGGGCTTCCGCCGTGCTGTTCGAGCAGTTGCACGATCGCGGCTTGCTGGGCCTTGGCCTCCGGGGACCCGCTGCCGCCGCGGCCCGTGGGCCGGGTGGCGAGCTTCATCGGGGTCGAGCCCGACTTGTTCGGGTGCCTCGGGTCGGCGCCCCCGTCGAGCAGCGCCCGCACCGCCGCGCTGCACCGGGTGCGCACCGCACGGTGCAGGGGGGCGACGCCGCTGTTGTCGGTGGCGTTCGGATCCGCACCGGCGGCGATGAGCGTGGCGATGGTGGCGGCTTGGGCCGCCGGCTGCCAGGTGTCCGAGCCGGGGATGCCGTCGGCCGCGTAGTGCAGCGGCTGGGCCCCCCGGCGGTTCCTGGCGCTCGAGTCGGCGTCGAGGTCCAGCAGGGATCGCACCAGGCTCGGCTGATGCGCCGCGGCGGCAATGTGCAGCGCGGTATCCCCGGCATAGACGTAGTGGTCGATCTCGTCGAGGTAGAAAGGCGCGGCCTCCCGTCGGGTAGCACCCGAGTCGGCAGACGCACCCGCCAACGCCGGCGACGCCTCCAGCAGCCGCGCCACCTCCTGCGCATCGCGCGCGGCGATGGCTCGAACCAGGTCCATCAACGCGGGCTCGGGGCCGGCCACTCCGCCGGACCCTACCGGGACCCGTCGTAGGCTGCGATCGTGCTCAGCGATCGGCCACTCGTCGCCTTCCTGCTCACCACGGACGCAGCCCGGGCGAAGGAGTTCTACTGCGGGGTGCTCGGCCTGCCGCTGCGCGACGAGGACGAGTACGCCGTGGTCGTCGATGCCGGCGGCACGCCACTCCGGCTCGCGGTCGTGCCGCAGGTACCTGAACCGGTGGGAACGAACGCCGGATGGCTCGTCGACGACGTCAACGCCTCCGTGCGGG
>DASRJN010000138.1:0-13715 GCA_035649455.1 Acidimicrobiales bacterium | reverse complement strand
GTTCATCACCGCGATCCGGAGGTACCCGTGCGGCTGGGAGACCTCGCCCCAGCGCCGGTACAGCTGGGCGAACGCGTCCTGCACCAACTCCTCGGCGCGGGCCAGGTCACCGACGGTCAGCCGGGCGACCACCACCATGCGGGTGTACGACGAGCGGTACAGCTCCTCGAAGCTGACCCTGGGGGCGGCGGCCGGGGCGAGCGTCACGTCGTCCGGCATCGGCTCGATCACACCCCCTATGGCGCACGACCCCCTCGCCCGGTTCCCTGACGGGGCGCGACCACTCGCGAGCGCACCGTAGCTAGCGTGCCGCTCCATCGGCCGGGGATCGGGGAAGTCGGGAACTGTCGCAGCCCTCGGGCTCGCCTGCGTCACGCTCGTGGCGGTCGGCGTCGCGGCCGCCTGTACCGGCGACGACACGGACGCGGCGACGTCGCTCCCGTCCTCCGGCGAGCGCGAGAGCACGACCGAAGCCGCCTCCGCCGAGGAGCAGGCCACCGCCGTCTACGAGGAGGGGCAGGTGTACCTGTCCGACCTGCTCGGCCACCGGCCGCCCGATCCGCTCGACCCGGGGCTGGAGGACTACTTCAGCGGCGAAGCCCTTGCCGGCTCGCGCGACGTCGTGGCGGCGTTGCTGTCGGGCAACGAGTACGCCGAGAGCGCCATCACGACCAATCCCGAGGTGGTGGACGCGTCGGACCAGTCGGTGGTGCTCGACGACTGCCTCCACGAGCAGGTCACCCGATACGACGTGACCACCGGGGCGCAGACGACCGCAGGCTCCGACTCCTACAACCTCCACGTGACCGTCCTGGCCACCGACGGCGCCTGGAGGGTCGACCAGATCGAGATCCGGGAGGACCCGTGCACCCCCTGACCCGAAGACTCGCCGGCGGCGTCCTGGTCGCCGCCGCCATCCTGGCCACGACCGTGGCCGCCGCCACCGCCCCTGCGAGCGCCGAGGATGGCGGCACCGGCACCCGCGGCCCGATCGACGACTCGGGCTCCCGGACCGGGTCTGGGTACACGGCCGCGGCCGCCCTGCTCACCGTGGAAGACCGCGGCACCGAGCGCCGCGACATGGACCCCACATGCGAGGTGCCGACGCGGCCGGGTGAGCCCGCCCACGTCGGGCGCGTCATCTCGGGACCCGGGCCCGACGGCACCTACCTCGTGATCCTGTATTGCGACATCGACGCACCCTTCGACGAGACGGACGCTACGGCGACGTTCACGTACTTCGCGCGCTTCGTGACCCCGCTCGACCCCGAGGAGCTGGTCGAGAACGCGCTCGCCAACCTCAACCTCGCCCCGCCGGTCATCAGGACCAATCCCGGCGACGGGCTGAACTCCCTGACCGGCTTGGCGACCTACCTCTGGATCGACCAGGAGAGCCTCGACGCGCAGACTGTGACCGACACCGATGATCCCCTGAGCGTGGAGATCACCGCCGTGCCCATGGCCGACGGGCGCATCGTCTGGGACACCGGGGAGGGCACGGTCACCTGCACCAACTACGGCCAGCCCGAGGGCTCGTGCAGCTACATGTACCAGCGGTCGTCGCTGGACCAGCCCGGCAACCGGTACGAGATCAACGCCAGCGTCGCGTTCACCGGCAGCTACACCGTGTCTCTCTTCGACGAGGTCTACCGGGGGCCGATCGACATCGGCGAGGTGGTGGTGCCAACCGCGCCGTACCTCCTCGGCGTGGCCGAGGCACAGGCCATCAACACCAACCCCTGACGCCGAACCCCTGCGTCAGACGGAGAGGGCGGCGTCGAGGATGGCGTCCTGCTCCTGGACGTGGATGGTGTGCGACCCGGTGGCCGGCGAGCCCGATTCGAAGCGGCTCACCCGCAGCACGGTGTGGCTGTCGGCGAAGCGCTCGGTCAGGCGGTCCTGCGCGAAGGCCCAGGCGCCCATGTTGGCCGGCTCCTCCTGGAGCCAGACCAGGTCCTGGGCGGCCGGGTAGCGGGCCACCACCTCGTCCAGCCGGTCGTACGGCCACGGGTAGAGCTGCTCCACCCGCACCACTGCCACCGGCGCACCGCGCTTGTCCCGCTCGGCCAGGGCCTCCTGGCCGATCTTGCCCGAGCACAGCACGACGCGTCGCACCGCGGCGGGATCGGGGACCCGCGGGTCGTCGAGCACCTCCTCGAACGAGCCCCGGGTCAGGTCCTCGATGGGCGAGCGGGCGGCGCGGGCCCGCAGCAGCGACTTGGGCGTGAACACCACCAGCGGCTTGCGCACGTCGCGGAGCATCTGGCGCCGCAGCAGGTGGAAGTACTGCGCGGCGGTGGTGGCGTTGGCCACCTGCATGTTGTCCTCGGCGCACAGGGTGAGGAAGCGCTCGATGCGGGCCGAGCTGTGCTCCGGGCCCTGCCCCTCGTAGCCGTGCGGCAGCAGCATGACCAGACCCGAGGTCTGGCCCCACTTGTCCTCGGCCGCCACCACGAACTGGTCGATGATGGTGCTGGCGCCGTTGACGAAGTCGCCGAACTGGGCCTCCCACGCCACCAGCGCGTCCTTGTTGGCCACCGAGTAGCCGTACTCGAAGCCCACGGCCGCGTACTCGGACAGCAGTGAGTCGTAGACCCAGAACTTGCCCTGCTCGCGACCGAGATGCGCCAGCGGCGCCCACTCCCGCCCGCTGGTGTGGCAGACGAGCACGGAGTGGCGCTGGCTGAACGTGCCCCGCCGCGTGTCCTGTCCCGCCAGCCGGATGTCCGTGCCCTCAAGCAGCAGCGAGCCGAAGGCCATGGCCTCGGCCGTGGCCCAGTCGACGGCGCCCTCGTCGCGCACCATCTTGTCCCGGGACTCGAACTGCTTGCGCAGCTTGGGATGGACGTTGAAGTCGTCGGGCCAGCCCGACAGCGCGTCGTAGATGCCGTCCAGCACTGCCCGGTCGACGCCCGTCTCGACATGAGGCAGCACGCCCACCGCCGGGGGCGGCTCGGCGGCCCGCAGGTTGGCGGGCGGGGACGACTGGCGGGTCTCGTCCAGGGCCTGCTGGAGGCGCTTCTGGTAGTCGTCGAGCGCCTGCTCGGCCTCCTCGAGTGTGAGCTGCCCCCGCTTGACCAGCGACTCGGTGAACAGCTTCCGCACCGAGCGCCGCTCGTTGATCTTGGCGTACATCAGCGGCTGGGTGTAGCTGGGGTCGTCGCCCTCGTTGTGGCCGTAGCGCCGGTAGCACACCAGGTCGATGACCACGTCCTTGTGGAAGCGCTGCCGGTAGGCGTAGGCCAGCCGCGCCACCCGCACGCACGCCTCGGGGTCGTCGCCGTTGACGTGGAAGATGGGCGCCTGGACGATCTTGGCCGCGTCCGTCGAGTAGAAGCCCGACCGGGCCGACTCGGGCGTGGTGGTGAAGCCGATCTGGTTGTTCACCACGATGTGGACCGTGCCGCCCACCCGGTAGCCCTTGATGTCGCTCATGTTGAGCGTCTCGGCCACGACCCCCTGTCCCGCGAAGGCGGCGTCGCCGTGCATGAGGATGGGCAGCACGGAGAAGGCCTCGGGGTCGTTGATCTGGTCCTGCCGGGCCCGGACCATGCCCTCGACCACCGGGTCGACCGCCTCCAGGTGGCTGGGGTTGGCGGCCAGCTCGACGTCGATCTCGTTGCCGGCCCGGCTCTGGAACTTGCCCACCTGCCCCAGGTGGTACTTCACGTCGCCCGAGCCCTGCACCGCGGTGGGGTCGAGCGTGCCCTCGAACTCCTTGAACACCTGGTCGTAGTTCTTGCCCACGATGTTGGTGAGCACGTTGAGCCGGCCCCGGTGCGGCATGCCCATGACCGCCCCGTCCATGTGGTCGTCGGCCGCGCTCTCGAGGATGGCGTCGAGCACGGGGATCAGGCTCTCGGCCCCCTCGATGCCGAAGCGCTTCTGGCCGATCCACTTGGTGCCGAGGAAGCGCTCGAAGGCCTCGGTGGCGTTGAGCCGCTCCAGGATGTAGCGCTGGTCCTCGGTGTCGAGCTGCTGGGCCGAGGGGCTCTCGACCTGCTCCTGGATCCAGTGCTGCTCGTCGAGGTCCTGGATGTGCATGTACTCGATGCCGACGGTGCGGCAGTAGGCGTCGCGCAGCACCCGGAGGATCTCGCTGAGCGGCAGCTTGTCCCGGCCACCCAGGCCCCCGGTGAGGAACTCGCGGTCGAGGTCCCAGATGGTGAGCCCGTAGGTGGCGGGGTCGAGCTCGGGCGCCATCTGCGGCTCTTTCCACCGCAGCGGGTCGAGGTCGGCGATCAGGTGGCCCCGCACCCGGTAGACGCGGATGAGCGTGGCCACCGCCATCTGCTTCTCGAGCATGGTCTGCTCGTGGTCGATGGGATTGACGTCGCGGCGCCACTGCACCGCCTCGTAGGGCACGCCCAGGCTGAGGAAGATGTCGTCGTAGAAGCCGTCCGCGCCCAGCAGCAGATCCTCGACCCGGCGCAGGAACATGCCGGACTCCGCGCCCTGGATGATGCGATGGTCGTAGGTCGAGGTGACGGTGATGACCTTGGAGGCGCCCAGGTCGGCCAGCAGCACCGGATCGGCGCCCCGCCACTCGGCCGGGTAGTCGATGGCCCCGACGCCCACGATCGTGCCCTGGCCCTGCATGAGCCGGGGCACGGACTGCTTGGTGCCGATGGTCCCCGGGTTGGTGAGCGTGACCGTGGCCCCCGCGAAGTCATCGACGGTGAGCTTGTTGGAGCGGGTCCGGCGGATGATCTCCTCGTAGGTGCCCCAGAAGGCCCGGAACTCCATGGTGTCGGCGTCGCGGATGACCGGGACCACGAGGCTGCGACTGCCGTCCGATTTCTCCAGGTCCACGGCCAGGCCGAGGCCCACGTGCTCGTGGCGGACGACGCGGGGCTTGCCGTCGTCGCCCGTGACGAACGTCGAGCTCATCACCGGCATGGTGTCGGCGATGGCCCGGACGATGGCGTAGCCGATGATGTGCGTGAAGCTGACCTTCCCGCCCCGGGTGCGCCCCAGGTAGCCGTTGATGACCTTGCGGTTGACCTCGAGCAGCTTGGCGGGGATGTCGCGGAAGCTGGTGGCGGTGGGGACCCGGAGGCTGGTCTCCATGTTCGCGACGATGCGGGCGGCCGCGCCCCGGAGGGGGTCGCCGGGCTGCTCGTCCTTCCCGGCCGGTTCCGGTTTCTCGGCCTTGGCCGCCGGCGCCGGTGCGGGGGCGGCGGGAGCCGGCTGGGCCGCGGGGGCCGCGGGGGCCGGGGTGGCCGGTGCCGCCGGGGCGGGGGGCGCCATGGTCCCGGCAACGTTGCCGGCGACCGGAGTGGTCATCCCGTTGCCGGAGGTGCCCGTGGCCGCGGGCGCAGCCTGATCCACGTCACGTCGGTAGTCGGCGAAGAAGTCGCGCCAGGACTCACTCACCGAGGTCGGATCGGCGAGGTACTGCTCGTACATCTCGTCGACGAGCCAGGCGTTGGGGCCTAGCGCAGCGGTCGTCGAGAGCTCCGGTCGCGAATCTTCAGCCACGTGCCGCGATCGTACCGGCGGAAAGCCCTGGTTCGGGCCTCTCCAGCCGGACGGCGCACTGCTTGTAGTTGGGCTCGCGGGAAATGGGGTCGAACTCGTTCAGGGTGAGCCGGTTGGCACATTGCTCGTCGAAGTGGAAGGGGACGAACACCTCCCCCTCCCTCACTGTCCGTGTGACCCGCACCCGGATGCGGTCGACGGCCCCCCGCTCGGAGACGAGGCGCACCAGGTCGCCGGAGTGGATGCGGTGCCGCTCTGCATCCGCGGGGTGGACCTCCACCCAGCCCTCGGGCGCGAGCCGGTCCAGGATCTCGACCCGGCCGGTCTTGGTCCGGGTGTGCCAGTGCTCGACGGTGCGGCCGGTGTTGAGCAGCAGCGGGTACCGGGGCCGGGGCCGGTCGCTGATGGGCTTGGGCTCCACGCAGCGGAGCCGGGCCTTGCCGTCCGGCGTGGGAAAGCGCCAGTCGCCATACAGCCGGGCGGTCCCGGCCGGCGGGACCGTGGTGTCGCCGGCCGGGCATGGCCACTGCACCCCACCCGCGGCATCGATGCGCTCGTAGGTGATGCCGCCGTAGTCGCACAGCCGCCCGGCCGATACCCGGCGCCACTCGGCGAAGGCGTCGGCCGGACCGGTCCAGCCCGGGAACAGCTCGCCCCGCACGCCCAGGCGCTCGGCCAGCCCCAGCACGATGTCGAAGTCGGAGCGGGCCTCGCCCGGCGGGGCGACCGCGGCCCGGACCCGTGACACCCGGCGCTCCGAGTTGGTGAAGGTGCCGTCCTTCTCGCCCCAGATGGCCGCGGGCAGCACGACGTCGGCGAGCGCGGTGGTCGGCGTCTCGAACCCGTCCTGAACCACCAGCAGGTGCAGCCGGCCGAGGGCGTCCTCCAGCAGCTCCCGGTTCGGGAACGACACGACCGGGTTGGTGGCGATGATCCACAGCCCCTTGATGCGCCCATCGATCACGCCGTTGACGATGTCGGGATAGGCGCGGCCCCGTTCGGCCGGCAGCCGGTCGGGCTCGACGCCCCACAGCGCGGCCAGCTCGGCCCGGGCGGCCTCGTCGTCATAGGCCCGGTAGCCGGGCATGGAGGCGGTGAACCCCGCCTCGCGGGTGCCCATGGCGTTGCACTGGCCGGTGATGGACAGCGGCGCCGCGCCCGGTCGGCCCAGGTTGCCGGTGAGCACGCACAGGGTGTTGAGCAGGGTGACGGTCTCGGTGCCCTGGACGGAATGGTTGACGCCCATGGTCCAGGCCACCAGCGCCCGTCGGGCCCTTCCCAGCGACAAAGCGGCCCGGCGGACCTCCGCGGCCGGCACCCCGCACTCGCGCTCGACCCGCTCCAGGTCGAAGGCCTCCACGTGGTCGACCAGCTCGTCCAGGCCGTGGGCGACCCGCCGCACCCGGTCCCGGTCGATCAGGCCTTCGTCCAGCAGCAGCTTGATGATCCCGTTGAGCAGGGTGACGTCGCTGCGCGGGCGGACCGCCAGGTGCTGGGTGGCGAGCATGGCCGTCTTGGTCACCCGGGGGTCGACCACGATGACCTCGGCGTCGGGGTTGTCGAGCACGCGGGGGGCGAGCAGCGGGTGGTTGTCGGCGATGTTGGCCCCCACCAGCAGGATGACGTCGGCCTCGGCGAAGTCGTCGTACGCGCCTGGCGGCCCGTCGCTGCCGAAGCTGAGCTTGTAGCCCGAGACCGCCGAGGCCATGCACAGCGTCGTGTTGCCGTCGTAGTGGCGCACGCCCATGCCCAACCGGACCAGCTTGCCGAGGGCGTAGAACTCCTCGGTGACCAGCTGGCCGGTCGACAGCACGGCGAACGCCTCGGGCCCGTGGGCGGCCACCAGCCGCCGGTAGCCGTCCGCCACCCGGCCGAGCGCCTCGCCCCAACTGGCGCGGCGCCCGTCCACCGTCGGGTGGGTGAGGCGGCCCGGCGCCGCCAGCGTGTGGTGCTCGGACAGGCCCTTGGGGCACAGGCGGCCCCGGTTCACCGGGTGGTCGGGGTCGCCCGTGACCGCCGTGGCCTCGCCGTCCCGCACCCCGAGCAGCATCCCGCAGCCCACCGAGCAGTAGCCGCAGGTGGTCCGGACCCAGCGGTCGGGCGCCCGCGACGCCGCGACCGGGCCGATCAGCTCGTCGGTGACGTAGCCGTAGCGGTCGCCGCCGTGGTCGACGCCCAGCAGGGTGCGGAGGCGGCCCAGCATCAATGCCGCCTTCCCGGCCGGTAGTGGGGCCCAGGCATGTTGAGCGGCACGACGGTGACGTAGAACAGGTAGCGGCCGGCCAGCTCGCCCAGGGCCACCAGCGCCAGCCCGGCCGCCGGCCAGCGGAACCCGACCGCCGCGCCGGCGGCCACCAGCGCCCAGCGCCCCGCGGTGAGCCAGCCGAAGGGGTGGCGATGCAGCGTGACCGTCCCCCGGGCTTCCCGCCGAGGGTCGCGGGCCAGCCGGGCCAGGTTGGCCAGCCAGACTGCCGCCTGGGCGACCAGGGCGGCCGCGGCCACGGCCGGGTGCCCGGTGAGCAGTGGTCCCAGGGCCAGGGCGGTCAGGAAGAAGGCGGCGATGGTGAGAGGTGTGTCCCACGCCGGCCGCCCGGGCACCACGTAGAGCCGGCCGCTGGCGAACACGCCGGCGATCCCGACGGCGGCCGTCGCGGAGGCGAGGGCGGGGACCCCCACGGCGGCGACCGCCAGGCCGGCGTAGGCGCCGAGCAGTGCCGCCTCCCGCGACAGCCACGAGCGGCGCAGATTGCGGAGCGCCTTCCAGGCGTGGATCGGCCGGCCCAGGTGCAGCAGCGACCCGGCCAGGGCGACGGTGGCGATCCCCGCGGCCGCGGCGCGCTGGGCGACGGTCCCGGCGGTGAGGCTGACCCCGAGGGCGGCCTGGGTCAGCAGCGTCAGCATCACCAGCGGCCAGTGGGGCTGCTCCGGATGGAGGTGGACGTCCGAAGCCGCCACCGTCTCCCCCAGCTCGCCCCCCGGGAGGGCGACGCGGGTGGTGGACAGGGTCAGGTCCGCGGGCGGCAGGTGAGGGGCGTCGGCGCCCGAATGGTCGGCGGTCCACGCGGCCACGCTCACCGGCTCGACGTCGAGGGCCCGGGTGGGGCAGGCGCCCACGCACGCGGGCTTCAGCCCCTCCTCCAGGCGGGGCAGGCACATGTCGCACTTGGTGACGATGCGCCGGTCGGGCTGGAACACCGGCACGGAGTACGGGCAGTTCCAGGTGCAGTACTGGCAGCCGATGCACTCGTCGGCGTGGTGGTCCACCACGCCGTTGTCCAGCTTGACGTAGGCGTTGGTCGGGCAGCCCTCCAGGCAGGCCGGGTCGAGGCAGTGGTTGCACGACATCGACAGGTGGAACCGCCGGGTGTGCGGATGGTCGCCGCCCTCGAACTCGCCCACCCGGCGCCAGGCGGTGCCGGCGGGAAGGCCGTTCTGCTCGGCGCACGCCACCTCGCACGAGTGGCAGCCCACGCACGAGTCCATGGCGAAGGTGAAGCGGTACTGCTCCCCCGCGTCCAGCGGCAGCAGCTCCGGCGTCGGCGCGGTCGCGGCCGGCCGCAACCACACCGCCGCCTCACTCACGGCGCCACCGCCACCCAGCCGTCGTCCTCGATCCGCACCGGGTAGCTGGGCACGCCGACGCCGGGATCATCGAGGCAGCTCCCTGTGCGCAGGCAGAACGACTGCTTGTAGACCGGCGAGGCCACCTTGGGCACGCCGCTCCGGTCGCCCACGATCCCGCGGGCCAGCACCTGCGCCCCCGAGAACGGGTCGCGGTTGCCCACGGCGTAGACCTCGCCGCTCGACAGGCGGAAGATCGCCACCTGCGTGCCGCCCAGCAGCGCCACCGCCCCCCGGTCGGGGGTGAGCCGGTCCAGCGGGCACACCCGCTCCCAGGTGCTCATTGGCGCACCCTCTGGGCTGCGCGCAATGAGCGCTCGGCCCGCGGGGCCGAGTAACGCACTGTGTTTCTGATTCGCTCGACAAGCTCGCTCATTGGCGGGCGGGCTCGAGCGCCGCGGGCTGGCGCTGGCCCCGGACCCGCACATAGCCACGCGACAGGTCGGGCTCGTCGGAGTTCAGGAACGGCCGGAAGCGGGCCAGGCGGACCGGGTCGGCCAGGGTGGCCTGCCACTCGCACTGGTAGGTGTCCACGTGGCGGGCCATGTCGGCCTCGAGGTCGGCACAGATGCCCAGGCTGTCCTCCAGCACCACGGCCTTGAGATGGTCGAGGCCACCTTCCAGCTTGGTGAGCCACGTCGCGGTGCGCTCCAGCCGGTCGGCCGTGCGCACGTAGTACATGAGGAAGCGGTCGATGGCGGTGATCAGGGCCTCGTCGTCGAGGTCCTCGGCGAGCAGCACCGCATGCTGGGGCCGCATGCCCCCGTTGCCGCCCACGTACAGGTTCCAGCCCCGCTCGGTGGCGATCACGCCGACGTCCTTGCCCTGGGCCTCGGCGCACTCCCGGGCACAGCCGGACACCGCCAGCTTGAGCTTGTGGGGCGAGCGCAGGCCCCGGTAGCGCAGCTCCAGGCGGATGGCCATGCCGACCGAGTCCTGCACGCCGTAGCGGCACCAGGTGTCGCCCACGCAGGACTTCACCGTTCGCACGGCCTTGCCGTAGGCGTGGCCCGACTCGAAGCCGGCGCCCACCAGCCGGGCCCAGATGGCCGGCAGCTGGTCCACGCGGGCGCCGAACAGGTCGACGCGCTGGCCACCGGTGATCTTGGTGTAGAGGTCGAAGTCGCGGGCCACCTCACCCAGGGCGATGAGCTGGGCCGGGGTGATCTCGCCGCCCGGCACCCGGGGAACCACCGAGTAGGTGCCGTCGCGCTGGAGGTTGGCCAGGAAGTGGTCGTTGGTGTCCTGCAGCGTCGACTGCTCGCCGTCGAGGATGTAGCCCGACGCCAGGGACGCCAGCATCGAGGCCACCGCGGGCTTGCAGACCTCGCACCCCGCGCCGGTGCCGAACCGGTCGATCAGCTCGGCGAACGTGCGGATGCCGGTGACCCGCACGATCTCGAACAGCTGAGCCCGGCTCTGGCCGAAGTGCTCGCACAGGCGCGTCACCACCTCCTTGCCCGCCTTGCGCCGCTCGTCGTTCACCAGCTCGGTGAGGACGGGGACGCAGCTGCCGCAGCCGGTGCCGGCGCGGGTGCAGGCCTTGACCCCGGCCGCATCGGCCAGGTCGCCGGCCACGATGGCCTCGCAGACGGCGCCCTTGGCCACGTTGAGGCACGAGCAGATGGTGGCGCTGTCGGGCAGGTCGCCGGGCCGCAGCCCGACCGGCTCGCCGCCGGCCGCCGGCAGAATCAGGCGCTCCGGGCGGTCCGGGGCCGGCAGGTCGTTGCGGACGTACGACAGCACCGAGTCGTAAGCGCCGGCGTCGCCCACGAGCATCCCGCCCAGGATGCGGCGGCCGTCGGCCGAGAGGACCAGCTTCTTGTAGACCCCGGTCACCGGGTCGGCGTAGCTGATCTCCTCCGCCCCGTCGGTGGTGGCAAAGCCGTCGCCCACGCAGGCCACGTCCACGCCGAGCAGCTTCAGCTTGGTGGAGGTGTCGGCGCCCTCGAACGTCGCGGTCCCGCCCGCCAAGCGGTCGGCCACCACCTCCGCTTGGCGGTAGCCCGGGCTGACCAGGCCGTAGGGCCGCCCGCCGCGATGGGCGGCCACCTCTCCGATGGCCCACACGCGGGGGTCCGAGGTGGCGAGCGTGTCGTCCACTGCCACGCCACCCCGGTCCCCCAGGGTCAGGCCCGCAGCCCGGGCCAGCTCGTCCCGGGGCCGGATGCCCGCCGCGAACACGACGATCCCGGCCGAGATCCCCTCGTCCTCCTCGAAGGCCAGGCCCGCGACGCGGCCGTCGTGGGTGCCCAGCACCGCCGACGCCGCCACTCCGGTCCGGACCTCGATCCCCAGGCCCTCGATCCGGCGGCGCAACGCCTTGCCGCCGGGGCCGTCGAGCTGCACGGCCATGAGCCGGTCGGCCAGCTCGACCACCGTGACCTGGACCCCGAGCGCCCGCAACGCGCCCGCGGCCTCCAGGCCCAACAGACCGCCGCCGACCACCACTCCCCGCTCGCATTGCGAGGCCCAGGCGCGGATGGCCTCCACGTCGTCGAGCGTCCGGTACACGAACACCCCCGCCAGGTCGGTGCCCGGCACCGGCGGGACGAAGGGCGCGCTGCCGGTGGCCAGCACCAGGGCGTCGTAGCCGATGACGTCGCCTCCGGATGCGGTCACGGTGCGGGCCGCGGGGTCGAGCGCCTCGGCCCGCCGGCCCGGCCGCAGGTCGATCCCGTGGACCTGGTGGAACTCGGGCGCTCCCAGCCGCAGCGCGTCCGGGTCGGCGCCCTCCAGGGCGGTGGTGAGGCGGACCCGGTCGTAGGCGGCGCCGCGCTCCTCGCCCAGCACGACGATCCGGTGCGAGCGGTGCAGCCCCCGCTCGACCGCGACCTCCAGGAAGTGGTGGCCGACCATGCCGTTGCCCGCCACCACGAGCACGGGCCTGTCGGGGTCCGGGATCATGCCGCCCACGTTCCCGGAGCGCTGTTTCGCGCCCGCGACACGCCGGTGAACACCCGAGCACCACGGACGCACACCGCCGGTGACCGGCCGTGAGCCGGTCGTCACGCCGCCAGGCGGTAGCCCCGGCGGAAGACCGTTTCCAGCAAGTGGCCGTGGGCGCCGAGGCGGCGGCGCAGGCGGGCCACGGCCACCTCCACCGCGTGCTCGTCGGCGTCGCCGCCACCCCAGGCCACGACCAGCAGCTCCGCCTTGGACACCACTGCGCCCGGCCGGCGGGCCAGCGCGGCCAGCAGGTCGCGCTCGCGGTCGCTGAGCTGGGTGGTGGTGCCGGCCACGGTCACGAGCCGGCCCTGCAGCCGCACCGGGTCACCGCCCAGCCGGAAGCTGACCGACCGCCGGGCCAGCGCCCCGGCGACCGCCATCACGAGCGAGCCCAACCGCGGCCGGACCGGCACCACCGGCTCGCCGAAGCCGGCCTCCACCGCGGCCTCGGCGCACACGGGTCCGACGCACGCGGCCAGCACATCCCGGGCGAAGCCGCGGCGCAGCAAGCCCAGGGCGCCGTGCGTTTCGGCGATCTCGCACAGGCTCTCGATCTGGGGTCGGGCGGTGAAGGTCACCGCGTCGACGCGGCCGTCCGCCACCGCCAGGACCAGGCGGAGCGCCGGGCCGGTGTCGTCGGGCAGCGACCAGCGGTACACCGGGATGGGCACCACGTCGGCGCCGAGGCCGGCGAGGGCGTCGGCCAGCGGCTGGGTGCGGGCCCCGTCCAGCTGCACTGCGATGCGGGACCCGGCGATGCCGGTGCGACCCAGCTCGGCCAGGATCTCGCGGGACACGCCCGACGGCGTGTTCCAGTCCACCGCCAGGCCGGCCGTGACCGCCGCACCGTGCGCCTTCGGCCCCCGCGCCACCACCCGGGAGGAGCCCAGGGCGTCCAGCAGCGCCTCGGCCCGGCCCAGCACCTCGGCCGCCTCCACCACGCCCCGCACGCCGATGCCGGTGGACAGCACGGTCACGTCCGGCGGCCGGTGGATCAGCTCGTCGAGGGCCGCGGCCAGGTCGCCGTCGAGGCTGACCGGGTGGGTGCGGATCGCCGGGCCGTGCAGGACCTCGGCCCCGCGGCGCTCGAGCATGGCGATCTGCTCGCCGGCCCGGCGGTCGGCCGCGACCCCGACGACATATCCCGACAGCTCCTCCATGGGCACCTTGCCATGGTGCCGGGACCGTGTTGCCCCGGTGTTTCGCCGCCGTTACCGGCCTCCTACCTCGGGCTGAATGCGACGTGGCAAGAGTCACCGCACGCATCCACCACCAACTGACTCTACGGATGTAGACCGAACGGAAGTCAGCTTCCGGCAGGAGGCAACCATGAGTGCGACCGTGTTCCCGAGCGTGATCGACCGGCCCGCGGTCACCGCGGGCGTGCTGCGGCCGCTCCTCGGCGGCCGGGTGATCGTGCGCACTGCTTCGGCCTTGTGGCGCGGCACGCTGCTCTCCTGCGTGAAGGACAGCGCCTGGTTCGTCGTCGACGACGTGGACGTGGTCCTACCCATCGACGACCTGGTCTCGGTGCGCCCCGCCTGACTCAGAGGGTGTGCGCGCTGCGCACCACTTCCTGCACGAACGCCGCGGTCGCGCCCGTGCGCTGCCCCCGGTCCCGGAAGTGCCGGGGTGAGGGCTCGCCTCGGCAGTAGGCCAACCCC